>JADZDV010000119.1 GCA_020850915.1 Chloroflexota bacterium
ATCCAGAACGGCCGGCACTCGACCGGGCCGTGGAGTCACTCGCGCTCGCCGGCCAGCTTGCTCGCGGCCGCGCGGAGACGATCGTTCCCAAGCTGCTCCCCGAGCTCCTCCAGCTCCATGGCCAGGGCGGACGGCTCCTCCAGAAGGCTAATGCGCCGGTCGACAAGCGCCTGGAGGAACGCCGCCCTTGGCAGACCGGCCATTTCGGCGGCCGCGGCGGAGCCCTGGCCGCCGAGATAGGCCATGATGCCCTTCTCCAGACGTAACTCTCGCAGGCCGCGCATCGCCGCCCGCTTGAGCGCCACTCCCTCCACCTCCCCGGTCAGGCCAAGGTAGGAGTGCAACTCGTCGGCCTCCTCGTCGGTGAGTCTGATGGATTTCGTCACCATCGGACGGCCACCCCTTTCTGCTTCTCTGAGCAGTGTAGAGCATCGGACGGCATCAGCCGTGCAGCTCGCCATGCAGGCCCGGCCGAGATGAGTCAGCCCCCAGCGCACGCTGTCGCGCCTGGCACGGCCTGAGCCTGGCTCGAACAGACGGACGATCCGCGTCTCGGGCGGAAGCGCGCGCCGTCTCGCCACTCAGCAGCGACCGGTCCAGAATGCAGAGACCGTGAAGCGGAGGCTGCTCGCGGAACTCGCGACCAAAGACCCTGAGCGAGGCGACATCCTGGTGCTTCTCCGGCGGGGCGCGATCAAGTTTGAGGAGGCTGAGCAGCAGCGTGGCGAAATCGCAGGGGAACGGCCGCGATCCAGGAAGAGCTAAACCAAAGCCAAGGTGGGATCCACATGGTTGTGCGAGCAGTGTCCGCGGGTGTCACCGTAGCTTTGGTTTAGACCGGCTGGCGAACCAGCAGGAGGTCTACAACAGCGCCGAGCTGCAGATCAGCGCGGCGACGGAGCTGCTCAGGGAGCTGCGCAGGAGGCTCGACGCTAGCGTGGACGAAACGACCCGCGAGACGATCGTCCACACCCTCGTAAGACGCGTCTTGGTGCACGCGAACGGTGAGGGCTCCAACAGAACAGCGAGCGCAAGGATCTAACACGCTCGACGGATCGCCCAGCGATGTCTTTGTTAGCGGTAGTTCACGAACTGCAGGTCCACTGGGTAGTCCTGGGACTTGAGCAGCTTGATCGCGGCCTGGAGGTCGTCTTTCGACTTGCCGCTGACCCGCACCGCATCGCCCTGGATCTGAGCGCGCACCTTCGGGCACTGGTCTCGCAGGAGCTTGGAGATCTGCTTGCCCAGATCCTGCTCGATGCCCGCCTTCAGCTTCGCCGTCTGGCGGACGGTCCCTTTCGCGGCCGGCTCGACTTTGCCGAAGTCCAGCACCTTCTTCGAGATGCTGCGCCTGGCCGTCTTCTCGATCAGCACCTGGCGCACCGCCTCCAGGGTGAACTCCGTGTCGGCCGCCAGGTTGATGCTGTCCTTTTCCAGCACGACGCTGCTCCCGGTGGACTTCAGGTCGTAGCGCGTAGTGATCTCCCGCATCGTCTGGTCGACGGCATTCGTCATCTCCTGGCGATCGTACTGCGAGACGACGTCAAACGTGCTATCCGCGGCCATCTGGAAGCTCCTTATCAAGAGTACTGGACGCCGCTGGGTCACGGCGCTGGCCCATCGCGCGGGCGGTGTGCGACAGTCTTGTCAAGGAGGAGTGTACCTTGACCGCTGCGCCGGGAGCCGGGCGCGACGACTGATGGGACGCTGAGAGAAACCTTCGAGGAGAGCCGCCGTGCGCGTTCCGGCCACAATCGCCGATCTGACTTTGAGCGACGTGCTCGCGGCCCGTCAGAGGATCGCTCCGTGCCTCCGCCCCACCCAGCTTGCAGAGGCGCCTGCCCTCTCCGAGACGCTCGATATGGAGATTCGTCTGAAGTGCGAGAGTCAGCAGCCGATCGGCGCGTTCAAGGTCCGTGGCGGCGTCAGTCTCGTGTCGGCGATTCAGGCCGGGGCTGAGTCGAGCCCCGCCGGTTTCTGCACCGCCTCCACGGGCAACCACGGCCAGTCGATCGCCTTCGCAGCGCGCCGGTTCGGCTATCGGGCCGTCGTCTTCGCCCCTGAAGACTGCAACCCGATCAAAGCGGACTCGATGCGACGCCTTGGCGCGGAGCTGGTGCTGGTAGGACGAGACTTCGACGAAGCACGAGAAGCCGCGGAGCGCGCGGCGTGTGAGCGCGGCTACCGTTTCGTCCACCCCGTGCACGAGCCGCTGATGGTGGCCGGCGTCGCCACGGCGACACTCGAGATCGTCGAGGACTGGCCTGACGTCGAGGCGATCGTGGTGCCGATCGGCGCCGGCAGCGGCGCGTGCGGCGCCTGCCTGGTAGCCGGCGCCGTGCGCCCGGGCATCGAGGTGATCGGCGTCCAGGCGCGCGGCGCCCCCGCGTTCCACAACTCCTGGCAGAGCGGCGTTCCCATGCAGACAGAGCGCGCCGACACGTTTGCTGAGGGTGTAGCCACCCGAGTCGCCTTCCAGCAGCCGGTGGACTTCCTCCGAGGACGGCTCGCGGATCTCGTGCTGGTGTCTGACCGCCAGATTCGGACCGCCATGGTGGAGTTGCTGCGGCACGCCCACCAGCTCTCCGAAAGCGCTGGCGCCGCGGCACTCGCCGCCGTCAGGCGTCCAGAGCTGCACAGCAGACTCGTCGGTCGCAAGGTTGCCCTGATGCTCAGCGGAGCGAACGTCACGCCCGAGGCGCTCCGCGACACACTCGACATCGTCCTGCCAGACCGTTGAGGGTGCGCCCGAACGTTGGCGCGGCGTGATCGACGGACCGGCAGGGGCAGCCGCTGCCCGATTCAACACGAGTTGGGCGCACCCGACCGTTGATCTCAGACGGCCCCAAAGGTCGCTGACACCAGCGGTCACGGCAGCACGCCGATCAACTCCCGCTGGGCGCCCGTTCACTCTCCACGCTCGGGCCGTTCGCAGAGGCATCCGGCGCCGGGGTTTCCGGCGCCTGGCCGAGCCGATCGAGCTCCCGCCTGGCAGCGCGCAGCCGCGCATCCAGCGTGTAGACGTAGTAGCTCAGACCGATCAGGGTGACCAGCAGAGCGGCGACAAAATACACCGTGTTGGCTGGCATCTCAGGCTGCCCCGGCGAACTCTGCCGCCATCGTCCGTTCGCGGATCTGCGCCCGCTCCTCTTCCAGCCGCAGGCGCTGCTGCACCAGGTACACATAGAAGACGGTGAATGAGACGAGCGACAGCAGCAGGGTGTAGAGCATGGCGGGCGGCATTGCCGGGCCGCCGGCCGCCAGCGCAACCGGTCCCGGATGCTGGCCACGCCACCACGTCACGGACAGGTGGATGATCGGCACATCCACGAAGCCAACGATCCCGAGCACGGCCGCGTACCGTGCGCCCTGCGCTTCGTCCGTGACGTACGTTCGGATCATCACGTACGCCAGGTAGATGAACCACAGCACGAGCGTGCTGGTCAGGCGGGCGTCCCAGACCCACCAGGTCCCCCAGATCGGTCGGCCCCAGAGGGACCCGGTAATCAGGACCAGGGTGGTGAACACCACACCAACCTCGCCAGACGCCCGCCCGACCCGGTCCCACCGCTCGTCGCGACGGAACAGGTAGACCACACTGGCGATGAACACGACGAAGAATGCCAGGTAGGCAACCCACGCCATCGGGACATGCGTGTAGTAGATCTTCTGCGCCGGCCCCTGAATGGCATCTGTCGGCGCATAGCCAAACATCGCCAGAGCGGTGAGCGCCAGTCCGGCGAGGGCGCTGATGCCGAGGGCAGTCAATCGCATGGAGAACTATGCCTCCACCACCACTTCAAAAACCAGGACCGAGAGCGTTAGGAAAACGGCGTCAAACGCGGCCAGGAGTCCCAACCAGGGCAGCGACTCGCCGCCAGGTCCAACCATCGCTTCAGCCGACGCCTTGACCGCCGCGATGAGCACCGGCACGGCCAGCGGAAAGAGCAGGATTGGCAGCATCACTTCCCTGGCCCGGGTGTTGGCGGCCATCGCCGCCAGCAGCGTCCCGACGCCCGCGAAGCCGAGCGTCCCGAGGACGGTCGTCAGGGCCATCGCGGACCAGCTCAGCTCGACGTTGAACAGCGCCACGAACAGCGGCAAGCTGATCGCTTCGACCAGCCCCATGAAGGTGGCGTTGGCCAGCAGCTTCGCCACGTAGAGCGCGCTCGGATCGACTGGCGCCAGGAGGATCCCCTCGAGCGTGCCGCGGTCCTTCTCCCTGGCGAACGCCCGGCCCAGCGTCAGGACGCCGGCGAAGGTGAAGGTCACCCAGAGGACGCCTGGCGCAACCGAGAGCCGCGTCGGCCCCTGAAGGTCCAGGGCAAAGTTGAACAGCACCAGCACCAGCAGCGCGAACACAAGACTGGCGTTCAGCACCTCTTTGGAGCGTGCCTCGGCCACCAGGTCCTTGCGATAGAGGGCCAGGACCTTCCGCGCGGTCGCCGTCACCGTGCGACCGGTCCGCCGCTGAACAGCTCTCGCAGATCGCGCTCCTCCAGCACTTCGATCGGTCCCAGGAGCTGCGCCTTACCACCCAGGATGACAGCGGCGGAGGTACAGGTGCGGCGCGCCTGGGCCAGATTGTGCGTCGCCACCAGCACGGCACGCCCACCACGGTCTTCGGCCAGCAGCTCCGCCAGCAGCTCGAACGCCTGGAGGTCGAGGCCGGTGTCTGGCTCGTCCAGCAGCAGCAGCGGCGGTCGGTGGAGCACCGCCCGAGCGATCGCCAGCCGCTGTTGCTGCCCGCGCGAGAGGGCGCCCACCCGGCGGCTGGCGAGGTCGAGCAGCGCCACGCGCTCGAGCGCCTCCCGCACCATCTCCGGCAGGTTCGGCAGGTCGTAGAGCGTGCCGTAGAGACGGAGGTTCTCCTCCGCCGTCAGCTCGTCATAGAGATAGGTCTGATGTCCCAGCAGGCCAAGCCGCCGCTTCGCCTCGGCCGACCGCGTGCGTGAGGCGACGCCACAGACGAGCACCTCGCCGGCGGTCGGTCGGAGCAGCCCAGCGATGAGCCGCAGCAGCGTCGTCTTGCCGGCGCCGTTCGGACCGAACAGGGCGACTCGGTCACCAGGCCGAAGCGTCAGATCAACGCCGCGCAGCACCGGCGCCGCGCCGTAGTGGAAGCGTAGTCCCCGAACCACCAGCGGCGCGGCACTATCCAGAGCTCTCTCCGCTCGCAACCGCCCGTCGAAGCGCCAGCAGTTGCTCCTTGGCCGAGGCCCGCTGGCGCTCGTACTCGCCCAACGGCACCTCCCCCGCCTCGTGTCGCTCATCCAGACGCGCGATCTCCAGCAGCAGGCGCATCCGCTGCGCCTCGGCGTCAGCACCGCTCCCCACCGCCACCATGGCCGCCCGTGGCATGCCGCGTCGCGCCAGGGCGAGCCCGAGACCGACCACCAGCAGCGCCGCGCCCGACACAACCGCCCACGGGACCGTCTGCTCCTCACCATCCGCCGCCATGGGCAGTCCGCCCAGGGTCACCTTCAGCTCTGTCCCGCGAGGCAGGTTCTGGCCTGCGAAGGCGAGGTAGTTCTGGCCGGCGAGCTGAGCAGGCCCCTGTGCCGTCAGTTGGGGACTGTTGACGGTCAGCCCGACGTCCGGCACATAGAAGGTAAAGCTCTGGGTCGGGAAGTCCAGCCTGGTGGCGATCTCGGCGGACCCCCGGCTGAAGCTCACCAGGTAGCTGAAAGCGACCTGGCGGCGACCGGGCAACAGCGGGCTGGCGCTGCCGACTGCGCCGGGCACCAGCAGCAGGTCACCGGGCAGAAAGCCGGCTTCCGGCTGGACGTCGCTGGCGCCGGTCGGCAGGAAGAAGCGCAGGGTCAGCGGCGTCGCGCCATCGCGGGTGGCCGGGACCACGGTCTGCTGGCCGGCGTTGACGACCGACCCCATCTGGCGGACCGCCAGCGAGTTCGGCTCGACGCCGACAACCATCATCGCCAGCCGCTCGAACGCCACCATGTCGCGGCTGTCGGTGGCGTCGTAGACCGCCAGATCCGATTGCTGGGAGCTACTGTCGCCGAACGAGACCGGGCGCGGCGGAAAGTACGTCACGCCCTGGTACAGGGCGACCGGGATGTAGATGATGCTTGGGTTCGTGTCCAGGCCCTCGAATCGGTAGTGGCCTTCAGCATCCGTTGTAGCCTGCCATTCGCCGATCTTGCTTCGATCCACCACGGCGTGCAGCGTGATGGCCAACCCAGCCGGCACTGCGCCGTTCGGCGTCGCGTTCTGGACTCTGCCTTCGATCACGCCTGGGCCCGCGGCGGCCTGGGCTTCCACCGCTTGCGCACTGGCTCGGCCGAGCATCGCCAGCAGCGCGAGCGCCAGCAGGAGCCTCGTCATGACGTCGCGGGCTCCTGCTGCTCGGCCCGCGTGGCCGTGAGCGCCCGGCGGACGACCGCGATCTCCCGCTCGATCTCCACCTCCAGCTCCTCGTCTCGCCGCTCCTCGGAGCGGAGCAGGTCGGCCGCCTCGCTCAGCAGGCGCGTCTTCATCAGGGCCGCGTCTTCGGGCGTCAGCTTGCCAACGCGCTCGTCGAACTCGATGTCCACGACCTGGCGGTAGATCGCGTGGCGGTCCGGTGTCCGCGCGGCGGTGCCGCGCTCCGCGGCTCGGCTGCGCGCCCAGATGGGGTACAGGACGAACACGACGGCAACTAGCCCGAGCATCACACCCGCCAGCGCCCAGGCGCTCACCCGCCAAGTCCTCGTCGCGCTCGTTCCAGCTCGCCCATCGCCCGGCGAAGGTATTCGTCGTCTGCGCCCGTCCCGAGCGTGCCGTCCAACGACGCCGTGACGGCCACGCCGTCGGCAGCGCCGTTCCGCGAGACGCCTGAGGGCTCCGCCTCGGCGGAGCCCGCGCGCCGCCAGGCGCGCAGCACGAGCCAGACGATCGCCGCGCCAAACGCCAGGCCAATCACCGGGCCGATCCACACCAGCAGGCTCAGCCCGCGGCGCGGTGGCTCGGTCAGCACTCCGTCTCCGTACGCCGCCACAAAGGAGTCGAGAATCTGCTGCTCGCTCTCGCCAGCTTCCAGCTTCTTCCGGATCAAGGCTCGCATCTGGCCGGCTAGCTCGGAGGGCGAATCCGCCACGGAGACGCTCTCGCAGATCGGGCACTGGAGCTGCTTTGCGATCTGCCTCACCTGGTCGTCGAGGCTGTCGGCACGCGCGACCGGCGCCGAACCGACCAGGGCGAGCGCACACAGGAGGAGGCCCAGCCAGCGCGCGAGGGCTCGCATCAGGCCCGCCCCACCGCCGGGTGCGCTCCGCTGGGTAGCGTCGCCGGCGCCAGGATCCGTCCGGGCTCGGGCCAGGCCGCCACGAGCGTGCCGATCGCGAGCACGATGCCTCCCACCCAGAGCCACATCACGAGCGGGTTCACGAACAGCAGGAGACTCACCGGCCCGGTTGGATCGGGGGTGTTTGGAGCAAGCTCCTGCCAGCCGGCAAGCACAATGTACAGATCGTCCAACGGGCCGGACTGGATGGAGACGTTGGAAGCGGGCTGCCGCTCGAAGTTCTTGTAGAACCGCTTGCCAGGTAGCGCCGTCTCGACCACCCGGCCATCACGCTCGACGCGCAACGGCGCCTCGACCACCCTCGCGCCGTACTCTTGTCGCTGGTGGATCTGTTCGTAGGTCACGTGATACGGGCCGATCTCCACCGACTCGCCCGGCTTGAGGGCGACCTGACGCTCGACCTGGAAGAAGCTCGAGCCGATCACCGCGACGGAGATCATGACGACGCCGAGATGGGCGATGTAGCCGCCGTAGCGGCGGTTGTTGCGCGCGATCAGCGACAGCAGCGCGCGCCCATAGGCCTCGCCAGCCGCGGAGCGCCGCGCCAGGGCGCCGCGGTGGAACTCGCCAGAGATCGATGCAACGACAAACGCGCACACCCAGACCGCGATCGCAACTGGAGCCTGGCGAACGCCGAAGACGACAGACAGCCCTGTGACAAGCGTCGCCGCGGCGACCGGCGCGCGGAGGATCCTGACCAGATGCTCGCGCGTCCCGCGCCGCCAGGGTAGGAGCGGCCCGACCCCCATCAGGAAGACCAGCATCAGGAAGATCGGCCCCGCCGTCTGGTTGAAGTAGGGCGGCCCAACGGTCAGCTTGCTGCCCTGGATCGCCTCCGAAGCGAGCGGGAAGACGCTGCCCCAGAAGATCGCGAAAGTGACGCCCAGGAAGAGCAGATTGTTGACGACGAACGCCGCCTCTCGTGACCAGAGGGAGTCCAGGCGGTTGTCCGAGCGCAGCCGCGGCATGCGCCAGAACAGCAGCAGCAGCGAGCCGACGATCACCAGCGACAGGAAGCTCAGATAGTACGGACCGACTGACGACTGGGCGAACGAGTGGACCGAACTGATCACGCCGCTCCGAACGATGAACGTTCCAAACACGGCCAGGAAGAAGGTAATCAGGATGAGCGTGAGGTTCCAGACCTTGAGCATGCCTCGCCGCTCCTGGATCATGACGGAGTGCAGGTAGGCCGTCCCGGTGAGCCACGGCATGATCGCGGCGTTCTCCACCGGGTCCCAACCCCAATACCCACCCCAGCCGAGCACGTGGTAGGCCCACCATGAGCCAAGCAGGTTGCCGATGCCCAGAATGATCCAGGCCACCAGGGCGTACCGCCGGGTCGCGCGGATCCACTCCGCGTCGAGCCGGCCGGTCGCGAGCGCCGCGATGCCGAAGGCGAACGGTACGCTCCAGCTCATGTAGCCGGCCAGGAGCATCGGCGGATGGTAGAGCATGCCGGTGTCGTACAGCAGCGGATTCAGCCCGAGCCCGTCGCTGACCAGCCGCGGCATGCGCTCGAAGGGGCTCGCCACGACGCCGAGCATCAGCGTGAAGAACAGCTCGACGCCCATCAGCACCGCGATGACGTACGGCATCAGCTCGCGGTTGCGTCGCCAGTTCTGGACGATGACGACAGCGGAGAAGATGCTCAGCGTCCAGGCCCAGTACAGCAGCGAGCCCTGCTGGCCGCTGTAGAACGCCGCGCCGATCATCTGGACCGGCATGTCCCGGCTCGAGTGCTCGTAGACGTAGCGATTCGAGAAGTCGTGGGTCAGAAAGCTCGCCAGCAGCATCACGCTCGCCGCGGTCATCAGCCCGCAGACGGCCAGCACGCCGTGCCGCGCGCTCTGGACGAGCTCCGGCACCCTGGCTCGGGTGCCAGCCAGCGCCGCGAGCGCGCTGTAGCCGGCGATCAGCAGGCTGAAGAGGACCGCGATCCTGCCAAGCTCGCTCATGTCGCGGCCGCTTGTCCCGTCCCGCCGTCCTCGAACTTCGAAGGACACTTCGCGAGGAGCGTGTCGGCGTAGAAGACGCCATCCGGCTGGAGCTTTCCTTCGACGACGACCTGGACCTGGTCGGCAAAGATGTCTGGCACCGGACCGCCGCGATAGCTCACTGGCATCTTGCCGCTCGCATCAGCCACCTGGAACCGCAAAGCCAGACCGTTCTCGATCTTCTCAATCGACCCGGGCACCACGTCGCCCGAAACCCGCACCGAGCGACCGGTCGCGCTGGCTCCCTGGCCCAGCAGCTCGCCAACGGTCAGGTAGTAGACCGCGGTCGTCTGCACGCCCGTCATCACCAGGTACCCGATCGCGACGGCCAGCACAACGCCAGCCACGACAAACTTCATCTCTTTCATGGATGCAGCGCACTCTCCCAGAGCGTCTTGAGCACCGACGCTAGCAGCACGGCCGCCAGCCCAGCGCCGACCATCCGACGCGCCCGCGGGCTGTTCCAGCCGCTCGAAGCGCGACGAAGCTGGAACGCCCAGGTGTACATCAGCGCAACCGCCACGAGCTTTGCTCCCAGGACGCCCACATACAGCGTGCTGGCCGCGCCGCTCGAAAGTCGGTCAAAGGTAAGTATGCCACCGCTGATTGCGAAGACGATCAGACTGAGGTCTACCAGCTCACGGAAACTGCCAAGTCCCGCGCGCTCGAGTCCGCGGCGCTCGCCGCCACCATCCGCCAGTGCAAGCGCGCCAAACAGGCCGCTACCCACGACGGCGATCGCAGCGGTGGCGTGGAAGAACCGCATGACCGCCAGGAGCAGCTCGCGCGCATCGGCGGTCATCTGAACTACCGGCTCACCGGCCAGAGAGCGCATAGAACACACGCTGCGCGAGAAGGTTGACGTAGAACGCGCGACCGGTCATGAACAGCAGGCCGACCGTGAGCAAGAGGACACCACTGGTGGTATTCAGCGCCTGGCCGTGACGGCGCGCCCAGGCTACCAGACCCAGCGCGCGTCCGTAGCCGACTCCGATCAGGACGAACGGCAGACCCATGCCGATCGAATACACCAGCAGCAGCAACGCACCTCGCTCCACGGTCTCCACGCCGCCCGCATAGAACAGGATGGCAGCGAGCATCGGACCGACGCACGGTGTCCAGCCGAGGGCGAACGCCATCCCGAGCAAGACCGTTCCAAGCGGCCCGTAGGGGCGGTCGATCAGATGAATGCGCCGCTCGGTGTAGAAGCCTGGCCAGCGCACCAGGCCGATGACGATCAGGCCCATGCCGATCATCACCGCGCCCGCCAGTTGGGTGAGCTGAGGGCGCACGGCCTCCAGCAGACCACCGAAGAGGGCAGCGCCCGCTCCAAGGGCGACGAAGACGACCGAGAAGCCGACGACGAACAGCAGGCTGACCGTCAGGAGGCGCTCCGTCTCGCTGCGCGAGCCGGTCGCGCCAACGCCGGCGCCTCCGGCCAGGAATCCGAGATACCCCGGCACCAGCGGCGCCACGCACGGCGAGAGGAAGGAGAGCATGCCCGCCACGAAGGCGGCAGCCCAGCTCAGCTCCGCGCCACCGCTCATCGCAGCAGCTCGTCGAGGAACTGGCCGAGCTGCGCGTCGTTCAGCGGCCCGGCCCACTTGCGGGCGATCTGGCCGGTCGGGGTGATGAAGTAGCTCTCCGGCACGCCGGTCATGCCGTAAGCGATGGAGATCTCACCGCTCCGGTCCATGCCGTTCGGATAGGCCACGCCGAGTCGCGCGATGAACGCCTGGGCGGCCTGGTCCGTGTCCTGGACGTCCACCCCGATGAACGCGACTCGGTCGCGGTAGCGCTGCCAGGCGCGCCCGAGCGCAGGCGCCTCGTCTTCACAGGGCACGCACCACGAGGCCCAGAAATTGACGAGCACCGGCTTTCCGAGCTGGTCGCTCAAGGTGAACGTCTGGCCGCGGCCCGCCGGCAGATCGAACAGCGCCACGCTGAACGGTGGCGCGCTCCTGAGCGTTGAAGGCGTGAGTCCGACAGTGCCCTGCGCCCGCTTGCCCAGCCCCCAGACGAGCAGCCAGAGCAGCGCAATGACGCCAAGGGCGACGCCAAGCGCGGTAAGCCGTGGAATCCAGGGGTTGGCTGGCGGGGCTACGGCCGTCGGCGTCGAGGTGTTAGTCGCGGAGGGATTCGAGGACACCTGAACCTCAGGCTTGCTATTGGCGGCTTCCCCGGCCAGGCGGGCTGGCACTCATGAGGAGATCGTTCGAGCCGGCGGTGGCGACACGTTTCCAAGAAAGGATAGTCGCGCAACGCACGCCACGTCCAACGCGGCCAGGTCGACGGGCCATCCCCGCGATTCCTTGACGAGGCTTGGTGAACGAACAGGAAAGGAATGGAGTGCTTACAAGAGGTCGACGGGCCATCCCCGCGATTACTTGACGAGGCCGTTCCGGATGGCGATAACGGCCGCCTGCGTCCTATCGGTCGCGCTCAGCTTCTCCATCACGTGCACCACGTGGTTCTTGACCGTGTCCGGGCTGAGGTAGAGGCGGCTTGCGATCTCCTTGTTCGTCATCCCCTCGACGATCAGCTCCAGCAACTCGCGCTCGCGCTCGGTCAGTCGCTCGCGCTGGGGCGAGACTCTCTCCGTCGGCGCTGGCGGACGCTCGCCGCTCAGGAGCGGCTGGAGCGCCTCCCGTACGACCTCGACCAGCTCGCGCCGCGAGGTGACGATGGCGGACGACTCCGTAGGGTCGCGCCGGAGCTCCACGGCCTGGTTCACTTTTCGGTAGGCGAACTGCTCGAGCCGCAGCTCCTTGACTCGGAGGTCCTCGAACAGCCGGACGTACTCGATCATGATCGAGACCTGGTTTGCTAGCAGCCGCAGCAGCGGCTCCAAACTGGGATCGGGCTGGGCGCGTCCCGTCTGGTTGTTCACGTTCAGGACGCCGAGCAACCGACCGCTCACCATCAGCGGCACCGCCACGCCCCAGCTCAGCTCCTGCGGAAAGGCGGAGGCGATGCCCGCGCTACCGTCCGCCCGCCCCCGCAACGAGACGATCTGGTTTCGCGATAGCGCGACGCCAGCGACAGAGTCCGAGATCTTCTGTCGCTTGTTCAGGATGATCTCGCGCCGCGGCCCGATGGCTGCCGTGACGACAAGCGTCTCGGGGTCGTCGACCTCCACGAGCATGACCGAACCAGACTCACCGCCGGTGAGTTGGATCGCTGAGTAGATGATGCGCTCGAGCACTGGCTCAAGCTGCTGCGTCGCGACGAATGCCTCACCCGCATCCTGGACAGCAGCCAGTACTTCCAGGTGCCGCTCGGCCTGTACGTCGTTACTCATCGCAGCCGGACAGTACACACTGGCGCTTCACACGGTCAAGGACAGGCTGCTAGCGAGCTCATCTCCTGCCAGAGCGCCGCGGCGGCGCGCGCCCCGCGATAGTAGTTCTCCAGGTCGAAGCGCTCATTCGGCGCATGAAAGTGCTCGTCCGGCAGCCCGACACCCATCAGCACGGTCGGCAGACCGAGGATCTGCTCGAAGCTCGCGACGACCGGAATAGACCCGCCCTGACGGATGAAGACCGGGCGTACGCCGAAGCCGGTCTCCAGCGCACGCATCGCCGCGCGAACCGCCGGGTGGTCGATCGGCGTGATCGACGGAAGCCCTCCGTGCATGGGCACCAGACGGCAGGTGACCGAGGGCGGCGTGATGCTCGGCAGGTAGCGCTCGATCAGCTCCAGCACCCGCTCCGGCCGCTGGTCAGGCACCAGACGGCAGCTCAGCTTGGCGCTCGCGCGGGCGGGGATGATCGTCTTGGGGCCGTCGCCCTGGAAGCCGCCCCAGAGGCCGCAGACGTCGAGCGTTGGGCGGATCCAGAGCCGCTCCAGTGTCGTCCAGCCCGGCTCGCCGTGGAGCGCCGGCACGCCGACTTCCCGCGACAGGCGCCCGTCGTCGAACGGGAGCTGGGCGAGTGTCTCGCGCTCCCGATCGCTCAGGGGTCTCACGTCGTCGTAGAAGCCCGGCACGAGAATCCGGCCGTCGTCGTCCTTGAGGCGCGCGATGATCCGCGCCAGCATTTCGGCCGGGTTGCCGATCGCGCCGCCGTAGCTGCCACTGTGCAGGTCCACTCCCGGCCCCTGCACGTGCAGCTCGAAGTACGCCAGCCCTCGCAAGCCGTAGCAGATGGCCGGCACGCCTCGGTCGAACATTGATGTGTCGCTGATAACCACGACGTCCGCCCGGAGCCGTTCGCGGTTTCCTTCGAGGAACGGCTCGAGATGCTCGCTCCCGACCTCCTCTTCACCTTCGTAGAGGATCTTCAGGTTCACAGGCAACGCGCCACGGGTCACAAGCCAGGCTTCGATCGCCTTGACGTGCATCAGGAGCTGGCCCTTGTCGTCCGCCGCGCCGCGCCCGTACACCTGGCCATCACGGACGATCGGCTCGAAGGGCGGCCTCTCCCACTCGTCCAGCGGATCGACCGGCTGAACGTCATAGTGGTTGTAGATCAGCACCGTGGGCTTACCCGGCGCGTGCAGCCAGTCGGCGTAGACCACGGGGTGGCCTGCCGTCGGCAGGATCTCGGCATGCTCTAGCCCAGCGGCGGTCAGGTGGTCCACGAGCCAGTGCGCGGCTCGTCTGACGTCCTCTCTATGAGCCGGCAGCGCGCTCACCGAGGGGATTCTCAGGAGATCGACAAGCTCCGTGACGGCGCGCTCCCGGTGGCGCGTGAGGTAGTCGAAGACGTCTTCCACCGGCCCGCTACTTCATGTAGTCCTTGAGCCGCTTCGCGCGCGAAGGATGGCGCAGCTTTTTCAGCGCCTTGGTCTCGATCTGGCGAATGCGTTCGCGCGTGATGCCAAACACTCGCCCGACCTCTTCAAGCGTGCGCTGCCGACCGTCCTCCAGGCCGAAGCGCAGGCTGATGACCTGGCTCTCACGGCTCGAAAGCGAGTGCAGCGTCCGCCGCACCTGGTCCTTGAGCATCGACAGCGCGGCCTCTTCCACCGGCGGACGAACCCCCCGGTCCTCGATCAGGTCGCTCAGTTGGTGCTCCTGATCGTCGCCGATCGGGGCCGCCAGCGAGATGGGCTGGCGCGCCGCCCGCCGCGCGTGCAGCACGCGCGCGATACCCCGCTCGATCTCTTCACGCTCCGGCGTCTCCAGCCTCGTGTACGACAGCAGCAGCTCTGACAGCAGGATGAGCTCGCGCCGATCGCCGTCCTCTTCGTCGACTGGCGCGGCCACGAGATCCTGGTCGAGCGCTCGCAGCAGGAGCGCATCTTCCAGCGACTCGCTGAGCAACCCCATCGCCAGGGCCACCTCCGCCGGGTGCGGCTCTCGCCCGAGCAACTGCACCAGGTCCCGAGATACGTGGTTCAGCCGGTTGATGATCTCCGTCATGTGCACCGGGACGCGGATTGTCCGGGCCTGATCCGCGACGGCGCGACCGACGGCCTGCCGGATCCACCAGGTCGCGTAGGTGCTGAACTTGAACCCGCGCCGGTGGTCGAACTTCTCCACCGCCCGCATCAGCCCCAGGTTGCCTTCCTGAATGAGGTCCAGCAGGGTGAGTCCGCGGCCAACGTACTTCTTCGCCACGCTCACGACGAGCCGAAGGTTCGCCTCGATCAGCCGCTGCTGCGCGCGCTCGCCTTCTCCGCGCAGCTTGCGCCAGAAGGCCTCCAGCCACTGCTCGGACATCCCCTCCGGCAGTTCGTCTGTTGGCTCCTCGTCCAGCGACTCGAGCCGCAGCAGATCGCTAGGGAGCAGACGCGTGTCGATGGAGACCCGCTTGATCTCGTCGGTGACCTCGTGGCGCTCCAGCTCGAGCGCATCCGCAAGCTGGTCCACCAGCGGTCCGTCGAGCACGCCATCGATCGCCTGGCGCACGTCCGGATCGGCCAGCATCGCGGCGGGATTGCACCAGTCCAGCTCCCGTGCCATCGCCGCGATCACGGTCATGGACTCCCGAATCCGCAGCCGCAGCTCGAAAACCACGTCCCGGGGGTTCGGATCCTGTCCAGATTCGCAGCGAATGGCCTCGACGATCTCGTCCAGCGCCACCGCCTCTTCCATTCGGGATGCGAGGTATCGCTCATCGCGCGCCGTCAGCAGATTGACGGTGTGAATCTCTCGAAGGTATGTACTGAGCGGGTCGTCGGGGCTGTCCTCTTCGAGATCCAGCACCGCGGGGCGGAGTTCGTGCTTGACCTGGAACATCGGCAGCTCCACACGACGACGGATATCACAGCGCCATGAGCGGACCCTAGACCCGCCCATTCTACGCTTCCGGGCCGGAATCCGCAATCTTTCGGACATCGCTGGTGGTCTGGCGACTCGAATTTCGTGGCTGCCGCGATTGCAACGTCTGAATTTCGATTCCCGCCCCGCCGGGCCTCAGGCCTCCGGCGGCGGCAGTCCTTGCCAGCGCGGCATCAAGGCCGCGTCCAGCCCGAACTGATCGAGCACCTTGGTGATCGTGTGGTCCACCAGGTCGAGGATCGTCTTCGGGCGGTGATAGAAGCCGGGGACGGGCGGCAGCACGACCGCGCCAGACAAGGTGACCTCGGTCATCAGCCGCAGATGCCCGTAGTGGAGAGGCGTCTCGCGCACGACCAGCACCAGCTTTCGGCGCTCCTTCAAGCAGACGTCGGCGGCGCGTGCCAGCAGGTTCGCATTCAGCGAGTTGGCGATCTCAGCGAGCGACTTCATGCTGCACGGCGCTACCACCATGCCCGCGGTCACAAACGTGCCAGAGGCGATGGCCGCGGCGACGTCCTGGTGGTCGTAACGAACATCAGCCCAGCCGAACACTTCCTCGGCCGCGTACTCCGTCTCGTATTCGATGGTGAGTCGAGCCGCGTTCGAGACGATCAGGTGGCTTTCGACGTCCGGCAGGTCTCGCAGGATCTGGAGCAGTCTGACCCCGTAGATCGCTCCGGTCGCGCCGGAGATGCCGACAATCAGACGCATCGCGCGCTCATCCCTCGCCAGGTCGGCTCGTGGCAGTCAGCCGGCTTGCCTGGCCTCACGCGTACAGCGGCGTCGCCGGGGGGCGCCAGCACTGGCCCCGGGTGCTCGCATCACACGAGGTGTCCACAATGGGCCCACTTGGATAACATATGCGTAGAGTGACCGTGGGCCAGATTGTGCCGTGCGAGCGCCGCCGCGGTGGCGCGCCCATTGGTCGACACTCCAGTAGCGTTCCGCCTCGCCCTGGCGGAGGTTTGTCTGCCGACGGGATATGATGAAGGCCAAAATGCATGCTGCTTGCAACGCCGCCCGGTCGGGTGGACTGCCCGGGCTGGTATTCGAAAGGAGCACGATGACGCGCCCTGGTTTGAGCCGTTGGAAGCCCGCCGTCTTGCTGGCGCAGGCCGGTCTGCTCGCGCTGGTCGGGGGCTGCGCCCCCAACGTTCCACAGTCAACCATCGCGCCGAGGTCGGATTACGCCGTAGAGATCATCAACATCTACAGCCTGATCTTCATCCTTTCGGTGATCGTCTTCGTCCTGGTCGAAGGCGCGCTCGTCTACACAATGTTCCGTTTCCGAGCGAAGCCGAACGACCCGCTGCCCAAGCAAGTTCACGGCAGCACGAAGCTCGAGATCGCCTGGACCATCGCGCCGGCGATCATTCTCGTGGTGATCGGCGTTCCAAGCCTGCAGCTCGTGTTTGCCCACGTGGATACGCCGCCAGAAGCTGACGCGCTCCACGTGACGGTGACCGGCCACCAGTGGTGGTTCCAGGCCAACTATCCCGATCTGAACATCACGACCGCCAACGAGATTCACGTCCAGGCGAACCGGCAAGTCGTCTTCACGATCAAGTCGAACGACGTCATCCACAGCTTCTGGGTGCCTCAGATGGGTGGCAAGATGGACATGATCCCGATTCACGAGAACAAGCAGATCTACACGCCCAACGAAGCTGGCGAGTACCTCGGCCAGTGCGCCGAGCTGTGCGGCGTCGCTCATGCCAACATGCGATTCCGCTTGATCGTCGATACTCCGGCTGACTTCGATGCCTGGACGAAGCGGATGCAGACCCCGGCGCAGCCGAATTTCGACGCCGACTTCCAGGCCTGGGTGCAGAAGACCCAGCCCCAGGGCCAGGCGCTGAGTGAGAAGGCCCAGGCAGGCCAGCAGGCCTTCATGGGAAACGCCTGTGTCGGCTGCCACACGATCTCAGGGACCAGCGCAGCCGGCGTCTCTGGTCCGAACCTGAGCCGACTCGGCGAGCGGACGACCATCGCGGCCGGCATCCGCCAGAACGACATCGAACACTTGAAGGGGTGGATCAAAGATCCGCAGACCCTCAAGCCAGGCAATCTGATGCCGACGCTGGACCTGCCGCCGGACACGGTGGACGCGATCGCGACGTACCTGGAAAGCCTCTGCGATCCGGGGCACTGCGCCGGTCAGGTGAACACGGCGAATTCGACCGGTACCACAACCGCGGGCGCTTCGCACTGATGCGAGCGTCTCTCAGCACGATGTTCGGGTTGCTTTCAGGCTGCGCACATTCTCACGGTGACATTCGGGCCGCGGCGATTCCTGGCCAGTCGGCGGTCGGCATTTTCGGAGGCGTTTGATGGCAGCGATCACCCATCCTGGAGCAGCGACGCCGGCCGTCGAACCGGCCGTTCACGCCCACCCGAGATCCTACCCAGGCCTGCTGAGCTGGATCGCGACGGTGGACCACAAGCGCATCGGTCTGCTCTACGGGATCTCGGCGTTCGTGCTGTTCATCATCGGCGGGCTTGAGGCGCTCATCATCCGCCTGCAGCTCGCTGTGCCGCTGAACCATGTGATCGAGCCGGATGTCTACAACCAGCTCTTCACCATGCACGGCACCACGATGATCTTCCTCTTCGTCATGCCGATGAGCGTCGCGTTCTTCAACTACATCGTGCCGTTGCAGATCGGCGCGCGTGACGTCGCGTTCCCTCGCCTGAACGCCTTCAGCTACTGGGTCTTCCTCTTCGGAGCACTGCTCCTGAACTTGAGTTTTCTCTTCAACTCCGCACCGGACACGGGCTGGTACGGCTATGCCAATCTCACCGAGAAGCCGTACGCGGTAGGGCAGCGCGTTGACTTCTGGTTGCTTGGCCTCCAGGTGCTGGGTGTCGCCTCGCTTGCTGGCGCCTTCAACTTCCTGGTCACGATCGTGAACATGCGCTGTCCAGGCATGTCGCTCATGCGGATGCCGCTGTTCACCTGGAACACCCTGGTGACCTCGATCCTCCTGGTCCTGGCGTTCCCAGTCATCACCGTCGCGTTGATCCTCCTGATGTTCGACCGCTTCTTCGGGACGAACTTCTACGTCACGTCGCACAATGGTGACCCGCTGCTCTGGCAGCATCTGTTCTGGATGTTCGGCCATCCCGAGGTGTACATCCTGATCCTGCCCGCGATGGGCATCATCTCGGAGGTCCTGCCGGTCGCGGCGCGCAAGCCGATCTTTGGCTACCCCTTCGTTGTGTACGCAACGTGCGGCATCGCCTTCCTGGGCTTTGGCGTCTGGAGCCACCACATGTTCACGGTCGGCATGGGGCCGGTCGCCACAGCGTTCTTCGCGACGGCGACCATGCTGATCGCCATTCCGACGGGCGTGAAGATCTTCAACTGGATCGGCACGCTCTGGGGCGGCTCGATCCGGTTCACCCTCCCGTTCCTCTTTGCCATCGGCTTCGTCAGTATGTTCATCATCGGTGGGCTCAGCGGCGTGATGCACGCGTCGCCGCCGGTGGACAGCCAGCACAACGACACGTACTTCGTGATCGCGCACTTCCATTACGTGCTGTTCGGCGGCTCGGTGTTTGGCATCTTCGCCGGCCTGTACTACTGGTTCCCAAAGTTCAGCGGCCGCATGCTCGGTGAGACGCTGGGCAAGATCCATTTCTGGCTCATGTTGATCGGTTTCAACCTGACGTTCTTCCCGCAGCACTTCCTGGGTGTGGACGGTATGGCGCGACGCACCTGGACGTACGGACCCGAGCAGGGCTTCTCGGGCTGGTTCGGCAACCCGGCCCTCGGCTGGAACCTCGTTTCGACCATCGGCGCCTACATCATGGCGATCAGTATCCTGACGTTCATCATCAACGTCGTTGTCGTGCTGCGCCAGCCCAAGACCGCCCCCGCGGACCCGTGGGACGGCGCCACGCTGGAATGGGCCATCCCATCTCCGCCGCACGCCTATAACTTCGGGTCGCAAACCGTCGTGTACGGCCGTGATCCGCTCTGGATGGAGAAGTACACCACGCAGGGCATCGCAGAGCACGGCTCGTGGATGCCGCGTGGCACGATTGGCGTCGCGGAGGCCGAGATCGAGGCCCACGCCGACGGGCGTGACCCCGGGGCACACATTCACATGCCCGGCCAGTCGTTCTTCCCATTCATCACCGCCGCCGGGCTCGCCCTCATGGCGGTCGGCATGGTCAGTGACTGGTCCAAGCTCGCCGACACGCAGTTTTCGGTCCTCACCTTCATGGGTATCGCCTGGATCCTGATTGGCATCTTCGGCTGGACGCAGGAGCCAGTCTGAGCCTCGCCTGATTCATCCACCGCTGGAGGATTCACCCTTGCACGGAACAACCACACTCGACCACGCGGTCGCGGCTGGCGGCCCCCCCGCCGCGGAGCCCGCCCACGAGACCTCGACCGGTCTGAACAGTCGCAAACTCCTGATGTGGATGTTCCTCGGCTCCGACTGCATGCTGTTCGGCGCACTGATTACGACCTATCAGGTCTACAAGGGCAAGAGCGCCTCGGGCCCGACGCCGCACGAGATCTTCGACATCCCGTTCACGTCGGTGAGCACGTTCGTGCTGCTCATGAGCAGCCTGGCCATGGTGCTCGCGCTGGCGGAGATCCAGCGTGGCAACATGCGAGGCATGCGTGTCTGGCTGACCGCCACCGCCGCACTGGGCATGGTGTTCCTCTCAGGACAGTTCTACGAGTTCACCAGCTTCGTCAACGAAGGCTTGACGATCAGCACCAATCTCTACGGCTCCAGCTTCTACACGCTGACCGGCTTCCATGGCACGCATGTCTCGATCGGCGTGCTCTGGCTGCTCGCCATCGTGGCGATGTCGTTGCGGGGCAAGATCACACCAGCATCCGCCTTGTCCGTCGAGATCGCAGGGCTGTACTGGCATTTCGTGGACGTCGTCTGGATCGTCATCTTCACCGTGGTCTACCTGATCCAGTAGCCCGAGCGGGTTGGTCGCGAAGAGAAGTAGATACTGGAGCGAGCTGCATGGTTCTCGACGTCAAAGCAATGGAATGGGCTGCCCAGCAGGGACTGGACACGGCGGCTTTCAAGAAGGCCGGTGTCAAGGTCTATGGCAAGTGGTACTTTCCTGAGGTTCCCGCGCAGGTGCCGCTGATCAACCTCCAGACCGGCGAGCGCGAAACCTTCGACACGAGCTTGCGAGCCGGCCAGGTGCTCTACGCCGAGGAGGCGGAGCTCAAGAAAGCCGGCCTTGGACCTTTCAAGACCGAAACGCCGACGGCTGCCCGCGTCGCGGCGGCGCCGTCTCCGCCACCCGCCGCGCCACCTCCGGTCGCGCTCGCGGCACCAGCGGCGGTTGTGAAGCGCGCGTCAGTGGCGCGTAGCGGGTATCCCGCGACGACACCAGCCTGGCATCACGATGTGCACGAGCATGCCCACCCCGGGGCCGCCAGGTACATTCAGATCGCCCTGATCCTGACCGTGCTCACGGCAGTCGAAGTAGCTGTCTTCTACATCATCCCGTTGGAATCGCACTATCTCCTGCCCCCGATCCTGCTCACGCTGTCGGTTGTGAAGTTCGCACTGGTGGCGATGTTCTATATGCATCTGCGCTTCGACAGTAAGCTGTTCACGGTCTGTTTCATGTTCGGCCTGGCGATCGCCGCGGCGCTCGCCATCGGCATGATCCCGCTCGGCCACGATCACCTCGTCCCGCTCCTCTCCCAGCAGCAGGGCGCTCACTAGGTTAAGGAGAACCGTGCGCCGGCAAGCCCGCCGGCGCACCGTATGCTATGTCTCTCGGCGTCTGGAGCGCTGATCCCAGCGTCTACGTTGGCGTCACGGCGATGACCGCCGCGTATCTCTTCGGCATCCACCGCACGCTGCCGCGCGGGATCGACAGCGTTTCTCGCTGGCGGATCGCTTCGTTCCTGGGCGCGATGCTCACGATCCTGCTGGCACTCGTCTCCCCACTGCACGACCTGGCCGACAACTACCTCTTCAGTGCCCACATGGCGCAGCACTTGTTGATGACGCTCATTGCGCCGCCGCTCATCCTGATCGGGCTGCCCGGTGAGATGCTCCGACCACTGCTCCGTTCCTGGCTGCTCCGAGACCTGCTGGACACGCTCACCAAGCCGCTGCCAGCCTACTTCTTGTTCAACCTGGTCTTCGCGGCGTCACATCTGCCGGCGTTCTACGACCTGACCTTGCGCGACCACCGCGTCCATGTCCTGGAGCACTGGGTCTTCATGGCTGCCGCCGTCATCACCTGGTGGCCGGTCTTCAGCCCCTTGCGGGAGTATCCGCGCCTACCCTATCCGCTCCAGTTGCTCTACCTGTTCTTTCAGACGTTCTCCGGCTTCGTCGTCGGGGCCATTCTGACGCTGGCGCCCCAGCCGATCTACGCGCTGTACACCCAGGCGCCGCGCGTGAGCCGGCTCTCTCCGCTGGAGGACCAGCAGCTCGGAGGACTGCTGATGTGGGTGGTGGCGAGCCTGTACCTGCTCGCCGTACTGACAGTCATCTTCTTCATCTGGGCCAACAAAGAAGAGCACCGGGGCAATGCCCCGGTGTCTACCCTTCGCTGATCCCGCGCGTCCGCTCAGCTCGGGCTGTGCTTTCGGCCGGCGAGCCAGGCCGCTACGCCGATGACGATCATGAAGCTCAGGCCAACTGGAACGACCAGCAGCTTCGCCTCAGTCTCAGACATGCCCCACGACGTCTCGGCCGCGGCGATCGTCGTCAGCAGCGCGGTGCCGCCAAGGGTGACCACCGTGGCGATGATCGCCACGATGATGAAGGGTGTCAGGAAGACCGCCAGAAGGTCACGCCGACTCACCTGAAAAGCTCCTCGTGATGAATCTCCTCGGCCGGGGTCTCGTCAACCTGCCACTCCTGGCGAAGCAGGGCCCGGCGCTTCGACCGCGCCTTGAGCAGGCGAAGCCAGTACGCCCCCGGGATCGCGATCGCCACCCCCAGCAGGAGGAGCCACAGCCAGTTCGTCGCCAGGAGGAACCGCGACGACGCGTCGCCGGGAGCCATCCACCAGATCAGCAGGATCGTGGCGAGCTTCGCCCCGAACAGCGTCCAGAAGAGGGTCCACGCAGCCACCCGACACTCGCGGTCCACTACGCCAGTGTACACCCTGGTGCACGAGACGGCTTGCTCAGAGTCTCGTATCTGCGCCGCGCTGCCCAGCGACGGCCCCGGTAGCCCCCCACCCGTACCGTCACCCCGCCATGAGCCCCGACGTTGCTACTGGTGCGATGAGTGCAGCCACGGGCATCCGCGCGACGCTCGAGCGTCCGATCGACCTCCTCCTCCCCGCCAGAGCCGTCAGCCGCATCGCTGGCGGAGCGGGGGTGCTTGGGCTGTACGTCGTCACGATGTTCGTCAGCGCGACCCTGCTGTTCCTGGTCCAGCCGATGTTCGCTCGCATGGTGCTGCCGCTGCTCGGCGGCTCGCCGGCTGTCTGGAACACGACGGTCGTGTTCTACCAGGCGGTCCTGCTGGCGGGCTACGTCTACGCGCACGCGTCGACAGCCTGGCTGGGGGTGCGGCGCCAGGCCGCGCTGCACGTCGGATTGCTGGCCCTGCCGCTGCTCGTCCTGCCCATCGCCGTGCCCGGCGGCTCGATCCCCCCGACTGACGCCAATCCAATCCCCTGGCTGCTCTCCCTGCTCGCCGTGGCCGTCGGTCTGCCGTTCTTCGTCGTCTCGGCAAGCAGTCCGATGCTCCAGCGATGGTTCATCGGGACAAACCACCCCGCGGCCGGTGACCCTTACTTCCTGTACGCTGCCAGCAATGTCGGCAGCATGCTGGCGCTCCTGAGCTATCCGGTCCTCGTTGA
This sequence comes from Chloroflexota bacterium, assembly GCA_020850915.1. The sequence goes on from JADZDV010000119.1 coordinate 23,351, forward strand.
GCCGAACGTGCGGCTGGCCGATCAGAGCCTGCTCTGGACCGGCGGCTACGCCCTGCTGGCCCTGCTCACCGCCTGCTGCGCTCTGACCGTGTGGCGCTCGTCGACGGCCAGTCGACCAGCCTTGCTGGCACGTGCCACGGCGAGTCATCCGTGCGCCGAGAGGCTCTCACTCCCCCGGCGCGCGCGCTGGGTGCTGCTCGCCTTCGCTCCCTCCAGCTTGATGCTCAGCGTCACGACCTATGTTTCCAACAACATCGTGCCGATCCCACTGCTGTGGGTCGTGCCGCTGGCGCTCTATCTGCTGACCTTCATCCTGGTATTTGCCGGCCGGCCCGTCATCTCGCACGCCCTGATAGTACGCGCGCTGCCCGCGAGCGCCCTGCTGCTCTCGATGGTGACGATCGCCCAGGCCTCGCAGCCAATCTGGTTGCTGATCGCCCTCCACCTCTCGACATTCTTCGTGGTGTCGATGGCGTGCCATGGCGAGATGGCCCGCGGCCGGCCTGGCCCGAGCCACCTCACCGAGTTCTACCTCTGGATGTCGCTGGGCGGCGTCCTGGGCGGGATGTTCAACGCCCTGCTGGCGCCCACCATCTTCACGAGCATCGCCGAGTACCCAATTGTGCTCGTCGCCGCGTGCCTGCTCATGCCGCCAGCCACGCCTGCTCGTGGTCCAATCCAGCGCCTGCTGGACGTCGCTCTGCCCGCCGGCCTTGGTCTGATGACCGCCGGCTTGGTCCTCACCACGGGGTCGCTCGGCGTCGGTCCAGTGCGGACGTTTCTCGTGTTCGGTATCCCGGCTCTCTTCTGCTACAGCTTCTCGCGCCGGCCGGCTCGCTTCGGCTTCGGCATCGCCGCGCTGTTCGCCGCCAGCACGCTGTACACCAGCGACCTTGGAACCGTCCTGCACGTCGAGCGGAGCTTCTACGGCATTCACCGGGTCATCCAGGATCCCGAGCGCCAGTTCCACATGCTGGCCCATGGCGGCACGCTCCACGGCATGCAGAGCCTCGACCCAGCACGCCGCGACACTCCGCTGACGTACTTCTACCCAACCGGTCCAATCGGCCAGGTGTTCGAGGCCTACGGGTCACAACCATCCACCCAGCGCATCGCGGTCGTGGGACTCGGCGCGGGCTCGCTCGTCTGCTACCGTCAGCCCGGCCAGCGCTGGACGCTGTACGAACTGGACCCGACGGTTGTCCGGATCGCGCGCGACGAGGGGTTCTTCTCGTTCCTGCGCGACTGTACGCCGGACGCCAGCATGATCCTCGGAGACGCGCGCCTCTCGCTTGCGCAGACGACCGAGCAGTACGACCTGCTCGTGCTGGACGCCTACAGCTCGGACGCCCCGCCCCTCCACCTGCTAACGCGCGAGGCAGTGGCTCTGTACCTTCAGCGCCTGGCACCGCACGGCCTGCTGGCGTTCAACGTGTCAAACGATTTTCTCTCGCTGCAACCCGTCCTGGCGGCGCTGGCAAGCGACGCGGGCCTGGCCGCGTATTCCCAGGACGACGTCGTCGTAGACGGCGAAGAAGCGGCGCTGGGAAAGCGCGGCTCGCAGTGGGTCGTCATGGCACGCACCACCGACGACCTGCGCTCGGTCACGCGCGACCCGCGCTGGCAGAAGCTTGCCGCGAGCGACGGCCTGCCGGTCTGGACGGACGACTTCTCGAGCATTCTGACGGTCCTCAAGCGCCGCTAGAGCCCTCGACGTGCAGTGCAGGCGGCGCCGGTGACGCGGTCGATCCCACGCTAGGCAGCGACCGACCTGTGTTGGAACGGCCCTACCGGTCTGCCGACCACGCTGCAACATTTCTCGGGCGCACCCCCCACGTTCTGATCTCTTGATATAAGCCGCGGCCCGAAGGGCGCAGCATTGGCGAAGTCACAAGATCATCACAGCCTGCCGCCGCGCGGTGACGGGGGTGGGTCGCGCGGGGTATGCCGTCCGGAGCGAGGAGGC
>JADZDV010000120.1 GCA_020850915.1 Chloroflexota bacterium
GCCACGTTGGAATCTACATGCCGCGGAGTTTGGCGACCGCGGGTTTCACCGTGACTCTGGTTCAGGTCCGGCATGACGTCTCTTCAAGGCAACACGCGGGAGATGAACATGACCACCGCGATGACGCCGAGCATACCGAGGCCCCAGATCAGCGTTGCCTGACCATCTACCCGCACGCCGGGCGCAATACGGTGGAACCCCCGGTCGATCGACCGCTCGAACAGGCTGGCCAGTACAGCGGTCACAGCGACGGCCAGCACAAAGCTCAACCAGAGTGAGTAGAACATCCGTCCGCCCCCAGTGATTGACGCGAACGACCGGGCGGGCCCCTCGGCGCGCCCGGGTCGTTCGCGCCTCCTCTTCAGTGTCGCGAGCGTCGTGGGCGCCGATCAGGGCTTTGTGGAGCCCCGGTCCGCCCTGGACGGATGTTTGGGCGTCTTCGCCGAGCCGTCCTTCTCGTTGCTGCACGCCACCAGTTTCCCGCTCGCGTCCAGTATGCCGGCCGATTTCACCTGGTCTCGATTCACGCTAGCGTTGACCTTGAGCACGCCCCGGCCGTTCTTGTGCACCTGCCTGGGTCCCGCCTTCCCGAGCTGCGTGCCGGTGCAATCCGCACCACCGTAGATGGCCGCCGAGAAGGCCCCACTCGCCACGATCTCCCGGGCATGAACGCCTACCACCGTACTCGAGCCTTTGTCGCCAGTCGCGTGGAAGTGGACCGGGCCGCGCACGTGGCTGTTGTCCAGCGGCTTTGCGCTGGCCTTGACGATCGGCATGCCCGGCGTCTCCTTCACCGCCGCCAGAGCGGTCCCGCTGACGCCAACGGTCAATGCCAGCGCCGCCGCGGCGCCGAGCTGTGCCATCCGCGCTAAGACCATGTTCGTGCCTCCGTGTGTCATGCGGGCGCTCCCCGCTGGCCTCATCGTAGGCATGCAGCGACGGCGAGAGGTTGAAGCACACTTGAGGCAACCCTGAGGCTTAGCTGAATGCGCCGCCGACTGGCAGACGGATGGTGAATGTCGTGCCCTGACCAACAGCGCTGACCGCGCCGATCGTTCCCCCGTGGGACTTCACGATCCCCGCCGCGATCGCCAGCCCGAGGCCCGTTCCTGACGGCCCATCCGAGGCCCGTCCTTCCACCCGGTGGTAGCGGTCCCAGATGCGGGGCAGCTCCTCCGGCGGTATGCCTGGACCGGTGTCGGCCACGCGCAGCTCGTAGACGCCATCCTGGCGGTGCGCGGTCACCCACACGCTGCCACCGCTGGGCGTGTACTTGAGCGCGTTCTCGACCAGATTGCCCAGGGTCTGGACGAGCCGCGCCTGGTCGCCGTCGAACGGCATCTGCTCGTCAGCCTCGACGTTGAGCGTGACGCCGTGGGCAGCCGCCTCCGCGCCGAACTCGGCCACCGTCTGTTCCACCACGTCGGTCAGCGAGCACGCCTCCCGCTCGAGCGTCAGCCGCCCCACCTGGATCCGGGCGAGCTGGAGGAGGTCTTCTGCCAGGCGCGAGAGACGGTGAGTGTGACCAACCAGCCCTTCGACGAGCCGCTGGCGCACCTCTGGCACGTCGCCGGCCCCGCGTGAGAGCGCTTCCGCGGCCGTCTGCATGGCCGCCGCGAGCGAGTGCAGCTCGTGCGAGACGTCGGCGGCGAATTCGCGGCGCGACTCTTCGAGCGTCCGAAGCTGGTAGGCGAGGCTGTTGAACGAGTCCACCAGCTCGCCAACTTCGTCCGACGAGCGCGCCTCGAGGTGTTGCTCAAGATCGCCGGCGGCCAGCGCGTGCGCGCCCCGGGCAAGCTGGCGGATCGGGTTGGCGATCGCCCGCGCCACGGCGGCGCCGACCGCGGCGGCCAGGAGCGCCGCCGCCAGGCTTGCCAGACCGACGTTCAAGTTGATGGAGCGAAGGGTCTCCGAGATGTCCTCGACGCGATAGGCAACGCGCACCGCGCCGATCGGTCTGCCATCCGAGACAATCGGGACGGCGGCGTACAACACCTCACTGCCCGGGGTCCGACCGGGCAGCAAACCACCTGTCTCCCGGCCCTGGACCGCCTCCGCGAGCCCGGTCTCCTGCGAGCGCCGCCCGAACATGTGCCGCTCTTCAACCTCCGTCGTCCCGACAATCTGCCGGTCAGCGTCCACCGCCACCGTGCGGGCGCGAGTCTCGTGGTCCACCTGCTCCAGGTAGAGGCGCACGCCGTCTGACTGGCGGCTGGCGAGCAGCGGCGCAACGTGGCCAGCGACGAGCCTGGCCTGCTCTGTCAGATCCTGGCGCAGCCGCTCCTTCAGCAGGTCTTCGAGCACGCCGAGCGTATAGAGCGCCAGACTGGCGACCGTCAGCAGCGTCAGACCGCCGTAGGTCAGAATGAGCCTCGCCCTGAGCGTCCGAACCACCTGAGCTCCATTGTCGCGCAGCGCCCGGCCGGTCGCCGCCGAAGCGCACCCAGTCGACCGAGACGCACCTACGGGCATTCTACGTCGGGCGCCAGCCGCGCACGCACGAGCGGCGCGGTACCATCCCAATATGCTGCGCTTTCGCTCCTTGCACGTCCGCCTTCTGGCGGCCTTTGGCCTGACGCTGGGACTCTTCGGCCTGGTGGTGCTGGAGGGCTGGATTGGTGAGCGCGCCGTCGCGGCCCGCTACGAATACGCCGTCGAGGCAGACCAGCTCGCGGACATTGGCGACCGCCTGTTGGCAGCCATGGTGGACCAGGCCAACGGGCTGCGCGGCTATCTGGTCGCGGGTGACGCGCAGCTCCTGCACACCTACCGTGACGGCGTGGCCGAGTACGACCAGCTCCTGCGCGAGGTCCGACAGCGCCAACCGCTCGACCCGGAGACAGTCAGCCTGCTCCAGGCCCAGCTCGACGCGGCGGTCGCCTGGCAGACGGCAGCCGCCCCCCTGGCCACCGGCCAGCCGAGCCAGGCGATTGCCGATCGTTTCGAGATCCAGAACCGGCAGCTCTTCGATGAGTTCCGCGCGGCCAACGTCACCTTCCGCGATCATCTCGCAGCGCGCCGTGACGGCGCCATCGAAGATGCCCGCAAGCTTGCCAACCTGGTCGACCTCGTCGCGATCGTCGCCGGAGTGCTGGCGGTCGGCGTCGCCGCGCTGGCGCTGCTAAGGACCGCCCAGAGCATCGAACGGCCGATCAGCCGACTGCTGGGTGGCACCGTTCGCGTGAGCGCCGGTGACCTCCAGGTGCGGCTGGATCCCCCGCCCGAACGAGAGCTGGCCCGTCTTGTTGAGGGGTTCAACGCAATGGTGGCTGCGCTGGGCGAAGCGCGCGCGCGGGCGGACCGCTCGGCTGAGGAGCTGCGCGAGGCGCTTCAGAACGAGCGTGACCTCACCCGCCGGCTGCAAGAGCTGGACGGCGTCCGCGCCGAGTTCGTCGGCTTCATCGCCCACGACCTGCGCGCGCCGCTCGCCGCGGTCCGGCGTTACGCCGAGCTGCTGCGAGAGCACGCCGAGCAGCTTCCAGCCTCCGATCGCGCCCGCTTCCTGGGTGTCATCGAGACGCAAGCGCGCCAGGCCGGCACGCTGGCTGACGACGTCCTGACCGTGGCCCGCCTCGACAGCGGCGAGATGGCCTTTGCGCGGGCGTCGTTCGACCTCTCCCGACTGGTCCAGGAGATCGCCCTGGAGCGGGCGGCGGGCGCGGAGCAGCACCGCTTCGAGATCGACGCCGAGCCGGCTCTGGTGGAAGGCGACCCGCAGCGGCTCCGTCAGGCGCTGGTGAACCTGGTAGAGAACGCTGAGAAGTACTCGCCGTCAGGCGGCCGCATCCGCATCCGCGTGGAGCTCCTGGGAGACGACGTTCGGGTCAGCATCCAGGACGAAGGCATCGGCATCTCGCCGGCGCAACTGAAGGGCCTGTTCCACAAGTTTGCGCGCGTCGAGGACCGATCCACTGAGGACATTCCGGGGACCGGATTGGGCCTGTACATCTGCCGCCGCATCATTGAGGCCCACAGCGGCCGGGTCTGGGCCTCCAGCGCCCCCGGCCAGGGCAGCACGTTCACCATCAGTCTGCCGCTAGCCAGCGGATCCGGCTCCGCCCCCGAGCCCGCCAGCCCGACTACCAGCGCCACCCCCGCCTGACCTGCGCAGAGCGCCCAGCCGCCCTCTCATCCGCTCTCCGCTCTCCACTCTCCACTCTCCACCCTCCACCCTCCACCCTTCACCCTTCCGCCCTCCCGCCCTCCCGCCCCGGTACGCAATGTGCTTGAGCGCCTCACCGCCAGATTGCGGAGAGGGGTGCCAGTGGAGCTCTGGGCGCACGCGGCGACCCATGCGAGGCGTCCTCAGGCCGTGCGGCGCCATTCGGCGCGATCCGTGGCCGCTGGGGTGGCGCACGGCACCAGCCGAGCGCTGGCCGTGGGCGTGCTCGCTGCCGCCAGCCTCCGGTTCCCGCCACCAGCCGCTGGTCCGCGGCTGCAGACGGCGCCGGTCGTGGAGCTTGCCTCGCTGAACGCGGCGGCCGTCGTGGAGGCGGGCAACGCGGCCGCGGTCATACAGGCACCCCCTGTGGAGCTGGAAGCGCCGGGCGCCCAGGTGGCGTCAGCACCGGACGCTATGTCGGCCGCGGCGTCGATACCGCTGGAGCCTACGCCAACGACGCGTCCGGTCTCCACGACCCCAGCTCCACCAGCCAAGACGCCTTCCCCGGCGTCCGCGACTCGGCCCGCGCGACCGACGACGCTCTACGACATGGCCGCCAGACAGTACGGGGTAAGCCCAGCGGTGCTCGAGGCGCTACACACTGTGGAGTCCAGCGGCGCGGGAGACGGCTGTCTACCGAACCAGGCCGGCTCGGGAGCGATCGGGCCGTTCCAATTCAAGCCAGCGACGTTTCGCGCCTACGGCGTGGACGCGGACGGCGACGGCCGCGCGGATATCTGCGGCTTCGTGGACTCCCTCTTCTCGGCAGCGCGGTATCTGCACGCCCTCGGCGCGGACACCGGGAGCGCCAGCCCGGTCACGGTGCGCGCGCTGGACCTCTACGGCACGGCGAGCGGGCGTGTGGTCAGCGCGGCCATCCAATAGCCTGGCTGTCAGCCGCGATTGCCGTGCGGTACGCTTCCCCAGTAGCAGTCGCCAGCCTGGCGTTCTCCGCGCTAGCGCGCCGACAGGCTGGCACGGGCGGAGCACGTGGGCACAGGGCACTGAGATGACAGACGAGGCGGACGTCAGACCGATCAGAGTTCTCATCGTGGACGACCACGCCGTGATTGCCGAGGCGCTCCAGGTGATGCTGGACCTGGAGCCGGACATCAGCGTCGTCGGGATCGTCAAGCGCGGCGCCGAGGCGGCATCTGCAGCGACGAGCAGCCACGCGGACGTCGTCCTGATGGACGTCCGTCTGCCCGACCTGGACGGCATCGTAGCGGCCGAGCAGATTCGGCAGACTCGGCCAGAGGCGCGCGTTGTCGTCCTGACCTCCCTGACTGACGACGACACGCTCTCCCGCGCGGCCACGGCCGGGGCAGTTGGTTACCTATCGAAGGACGCGGAGTCGGCCGTCGTGCGCGACGCCATCCGCCGGGCGGCGGCCGGCGAGATCCTGATCCCCTCGTCCGTCCTGAGCAGCGTGCTCGTCCGGTTGCAGGATCGGCTGCGCTCCGAACGAGAGCAGGCCAACCTGCGCGAGAGTCTCACCGAGCGGGAGCGCGAAGTGCTCCAGGCCATGGCCTCCGGCGCCGACAACGAGACGCTGGCCGATTCGCTGGGCGTCAGCCCGCACACCCTCCGCACGCACGTCCAGCGTATCCTGGCGAAGCTCTCAGCGCACTCGAAGCTAGAGGCGGTCTCCCTGGGCCTGCGCTACGGCCTGATCCAGCCACCAGCCTGAGCCTCTCACCGGTCCCATCGGGCGCTACGACATACAGCGTACTTGTAGATCGTTCCCTGCGCGGACGCCAGCGGCGTGCGCCGAGTCCGACAATAGCCTTGATGGGCAGCGGGCAGACGCAGATCTCCCCCACCGTCGTCTGCTCGCTGCCCATACCTCCTCTTCCAGGCTACGCATGAAGGCTGCTGCCACGTCGTGAGCAGGCCGGTCGGGATGGACCCGTTCGCTACGCTGCCATTCGCTACGCTCAGGCCTGGCGCCACGGGCACGTGTGTCCGCCTGGCCCACGCAGCGACCGCCCTCGACGGCCGGAACCCACTCGCGATCAGACGAGGCGGCCCGCGTGGCCGCCGGTGTTCCACCCAACACACGTGGTCGCGAGGCCACGGGCGAGCCTCGGTCGCTGGCTGACCGGGCGAGACGGGGCAAGGCGCTGTGTTCACGGGACCGGGC
>JADZDV010000599.1 GCA_020850915.1 Chloroflexota bacterium
GTCGTCGACAAAAGATGAATCCTCGTCAGAGGTCTGAAACAAATTTGCCTCGAGCCACGGAAGGATCAGCGTGCCCCACTGTCGACAAAAGATGAATCCTCGTCAGAGGTCTGAAACAAGGTGACGAGAATCTCCTTCCCATCCCAAGTCAGCTTGTCGACAAAAGATGAATCCTCGTCAGAGGTCTGAAACGGGGGAGGCGTACACTCGTAAACAAGCGTGATCCCTAAGTCGACAAAAGATGAATCCTCGTCAGAGGTCTGAAACATCCGCTCCAATTGCTCTCCCGAGTACTTCCCCAAATAGTCGACAAAAGATGAATCCTCGTCAGAGGTCTGAAACTACAATGTAGACAGGACAAGAAAAACCGGGTGCTTGATGAGCACCCGGTTTTTTGATCGTGCCAAACTTGAGCAAGAGGTTCAGAAACCGAGTTTTTTAGAAAAACCCGCTTTCTTTTGATCGGAACAACCCTACCAAACCTTACCGCTAACGGCTTGCAGTCGGCAAGTAGAGCTTATACAACGTCGGCTCCGTGGCCTCGTCCAGCGCCGAGGGCCGTTGGTAGAAACCGGCATCCCACTGCGCATCCGCCGCGCCCGACAACAGGGTGATGACGGGGGTGTTGCCATTGGCGTCGGTGTCACTGTCGGTCTCGCTCTCCTGGCGATTTTGCGGGCTGCCCACAAAGCCGGTGGGCGGGGTGAATTGCACCACATATTGGCCCGGATCGAGGGTACAGAACTGGTAGTGACCATCGGCAACGGTGACCTGGGTGGCAAGCACCTGCCCGGCCAGGGTGGTGAGGGTGACAGTGACGCCGGCCAGCCCCGGTTCGCTGCTCTCCTGGATGCCGTTGGCATTATTATCCTGCCAGGCGCGATTGCCCAAACAGGCCGTGGTAAAGAAGCCAAAGTCCAGCGTCATATTGGCAAAGGCATCGCGCGCACCTTGCGCATTGGGCGTGGTGGCCAGATCGGTTTCCTGTGTCGGCTCTATCGGCCCTAGCCCCAGGGACAACGGCAGGCTGCGAATGCCGGTGTCGGCGGTTGGCGTATGGCCTATGCCATCATCCTGGCTGTCATCGTCGGCGTTGGGCGAGCCGGCGTCGGGGGTGCTGCTCTGGTAGTGCAGCAGCACGCCGCTGGCATATTCGGTGCCAGTGATAAAGTTATACGGCGACACTTCCACCACATAGTCACCGGCGGCCAGGCCATCAAAGCGGTAGTAGCCTTGGGCGTCGGTGACAGTGCTGCCAGTTCTGGTCACGCCATCGGTCAGATATAACTCGACCAGCACGCCGCCGATTCCTTGTTCACTGCTATCGTGTTGTCCATTGTTGTTGGCGTCAAGCCAGACCCGGTTGCCCAGGCTAAAGGGCAGATAGAGGCCAAAGTCCACCGTCAAGTTGGCATTGGCGTCCGGTGTGATGGCGTCGTTGACCAGCGTTTCGTTCTGCGGCTCTTTGCCCGCTTCCAGGGTGACCACTTTACTCTGGACCGCGCTCCCGCCTGTCGCCACGGCGGTCTGGCCATTGTCATCGTTGTCGATGGCGTGATTGTTGGGGCCGGTTACATCATCGGGGTCAGGCGCCGGTTCATAAGCGCCTTGCACACCGGCCACCGCATCGGAGCTAGAGCGGTACTCGACCAGCGCACCGGCGCCGCTGAAGTTAGCGGACGCCAGTTCAACCACATAGTTGCCACGGCCCAAGGCACGGAAGAGATAGCGACCGCCATCTGTGGTGAGGGTGCTGGCAACCGGCGTTTGCAATTCGACGCCCTCGACGTTGCCGTCAAAGTTGGCGTCGTGATAGAGCTTGACGATGACCCCGTCAAGCCCTTGTTCAGTGACATCGAGCAGACCGTTGTCGTTGAGATCATCCCAAACCAGATTGCCCAAGCTCAACGGTTGGTAGAGGGCAAAGTCGAGCGTGCGGTTGGTATTGGGGTCCA
>JADZDV010000121.1 GCA_020850915.1 Chloroflexota bacterium
ACCCACGCCGTGAACCGGGGACGGATGACCCTTTCCGAGTACGTGCGTGCCTCGTCTGAAGGGCCCGCCCGGACCTGGGGTCTCTATCCCCGCAAGGGCGCCATCCAGGTCGGCTCGGACGCGGACTTCACACTCGTGGATCTGCGACGAGAGGGCGTCATCGAGGAGTCACAGCTCCACGGTAAGAGCAATCTCGGACCGTTTCTCGGCCAACAGGTGAAGGGACTTCCTGTCGCGACGATCGTTCGAGGCCGGGTCGTCATGCGCGACGGCCAACTCGTCGGCCAGGAGCGCGGCCGGTTGGTGCGCCCCGTCCGCGCGTGACGTCAGGCTTTGTGGAGCATGTCCCAGCGAACGACCGTCGCCCCCTCGACGGCGTGAAGCGCGAGCTTCTCGAGCAGCCGGCCCGGGTCCAGACCTCGTCGATCGTCGTCGTGGGGGTCTGGGCGCCGAGCAAGCGCGGCAGGAACGCTGCGAACGCCACGATGGAGTGGGGATGCTCGGTTGCGAGAGCGGTTGGCATGCCGAAGAAGACCCACCTCAGGCCGTACGGAAGCCCGAGCGGCGGCGGCAGGACGCTCCGACGCATCGGGAGTCTCTGACCGGGCATGGCCGGTCTGCTGACAGGCAGCCAGCAGGCTAGCTCCCGCGCCCAGCAGCGCGCTCGCGCCTGGCAGGTGCAGCAGTGTTGGACGCTGCACCGTCCTCCGATCGTTCAAAGCCCACTGCTCGATCGTGGCCATCGTTCCGGCGGCGTCCAGGCTCCGACACGACTGCTCGGGCCAGCCAGCCACGTCCAACGGCGAGTCTGTCACGCCTGACATCAGGCGAGCCCCGGCGCCTTTCCCGCTCTGAATGGCAAGAGCCGCGATTGCTGCCATCAGACGCGCGCCGCCGCCCGTTCCGCTCCGGATGACCGGGTGTGGCGGGCCTGCCGGTTGGGGCCGAACCGTGTCGCTGCTGGGCGATTGATGCGCGCCAGCGCTCCCTTTCTGGCGACAGGGCCCGGCCGTTATTCCTCCCGTGGGATCACCGGCAACAGCAGGTAGCTCTCTCGCGCTCCGCCGAGGTGCAGGGTCACCTTGCCGCCGAAGATCTCCGGCGGTCGGTCGTTCTGGTCGGCATGGGTGTACGGACCGACGCCCGTTGAGGGCTGGTGATAGGGCGCGGAGAACCTCACCGTCTTCCCGCCGTACTGGTAGTCCTTGCCGCGCACGGTAAGCGCCACACGGTACCCCGCCGGCACCACGATGCAAGTCGGCCAGATCTCCACGTCCAGCTCGTACGGCTGACCCGGCGTGAGCGGCTGCGTTTCGTCGTGCGTGTGGTAGGGCCGGTACGGCAGCGACTGCGTCAGGTCCAGCTTGCGGTGCGAGGCGCGCAGCCAGCCGAGGCCGATCGGCGTGCTCGGGTCGTTCGAACCCTGGAACACCACCTCTTCGCCCTCCGAGTCGAACACGCGCAGCACCAGGAACAGGTCCGCGTCGGTCGTGGACGACGACACGAATAGCTTCGAAGCGACCGGCCCGGTGATCTCCAGCGGCGCCGGCAACGGTGGCGTGCTGAAGGTGACGCCATCACCCAGCCCGTCGTAGGTGACTCTCTCCTCCGCGGCGGCTGGAAGACCGCCAAGTCTCAAGCCGTCGGCGTGCAGCCAGAGCTTCGTCCAATGCGTCCGGGCCAGGGGCCACTCCTGCTCACGACGCAGCTCGAACCGCTCGCCCGGATGGCGGATGTTGAGCAGCACGCGCGCTTCGCGGTCCCAGCCGTTCTGGACGCCTTTCAGGTAGTAGTCCAGAAAGCGCTTCTGCAGCGCGACGCCCGCGTCAGCGTAGAAGCCGGTCCAGTGGGTATCGCCATGCACCTCGAGCCATTTCTCCTGGGAGGCCGCCTGAGTGAACGCCTCGAAGTTGCCCCGGGGATGTAGCCCCTGGCCGCCCCAGTTGGCCACGGATAGGAACGGCACCTCCACCTCCGTCCAGTCCGCGGAGCGATCGCGGTACCACTGATCGTCCAGCGGGTGGCGCAGCGTCTCCGCCGTCAGGTCCAGGCGGTTACGGGCCAGCTCCTCTTCCGGTAGGTCCACCGAGCCGGCCACCGAGTCGCCGGTGTTCGGGTTGACCGGGGCGCGCGAGCCGACCCCGTACTGGACGTTGTAGACCTGGGCCGGGTACCAGCGGGCCCAGTTACGGCAGGGGATACCGCCGTGGTGGTTGGAGTCACGGTAGTAGTCTGCCGCTCCCTCCCAGGGGATCATCGCTGTCAGGTGCGGCGGGCGCAGCCCCGCGACCTGCCACTGGTTCATCGCGTAGTACGAGATGCCGAGCAGGCCGATCTTGCCGTTACTCCACGGCTGGCCTGCCGCCCACTCGATGCACTGGGCGAAGTCCCGCGTCTCACGAGGAGACCAGACGTCCAGGAAACCGGGCGAGCAGCCGGCGCCGCGCGAGTCGACGCGCACGCAGACGTAGCCGTCCGGCACCCACTTCTCCGGATCGACCGCCTCCCAGTTCTGGTACTTGTTGGTGGAATGAGCGGCCGTGTCCGGGCTGCTCGTGACCATCAGGTCCCACTGGTCAGGGAACGCCTCGGAGAAGAGCAGACCCTTGGCGTACGGCCCGTGGTTCATGACCGTCGGATAGCGGCCGTCCTCGATCGGACGGAAGACGTCCGCCCGCAGGACGATGCCGTCATCCATGGGGACCGGCACGTTCCAGTCGATGCGCATGCCATCGCGAATCTCGCTTCGCTCGAAAGACTGGCCGCTGTTCGTCATGCTCTCACCTCGAACTCTTTGCTAACGCTTCCATCTGACGCAGGAACGCCAGGCTGCTCGCGGTCAGCTCGCTGGCGCGGTCGGAGTGTCGACTCAGCTCGACGCTGACCAGGCCGTCGTACTGTGCATCAACCAGGGCTCGAAAGATCGGCAGGAAGTCAATCTCGCCCTCTCCAAACGGCAGATGGGCATGTCGCCGGTCGCGCATGTCGTCGATCTGAATGTGGAGCAGACGCTCCTCCCGCGCGAGGCGCGCGAAATGCTGCTCCGGCCGCCCCTCCTCCGTGCAGTAGACGTGCCCCACATCGGCGGTCAGACCGAAGCTGGTCTGGCCTAGCTCAGTCCGCAGCCGCCGATAGTCGTCCAGCGTCGCGATGAAGTGGCCCGGCTCCGGCTCCAGCGCGACGGCCATCCCGAGCTCCTCCGCGCGCTGGCAGACCGCGGCGAGCCCCTCCACCAGCCACTGCCACGCGCTCTCTGGGTTCACGTTCTCCCGCGGCGTGCCGGTGCAGAACACTAGCAGTCGGGCGCCCAGCTCCGCCGCGATCTCCAGCGAAGCCCGCAAGAACCGCCGGCGCGCGGCCCGTCCGCCACCGTCCGGGTGGAAGAGGCTCGGCTCGAAACGCTCGTCGCTCAGCGCGTTCGGCACGCCAGCGCCGCAGACAACGCCGAGATCCCGCTCGCGCAGGGCTGACCGGAGCCTGGCGACGTCCGCCGGGGAGGCCCGCAGCGGATCGAGATGCTCGCGCTGGAACGCCAGCTCGATGGCGTCGTAGCCGCGGTCGGCCACCAGTTGGACGGCCTTGACCGCGCTGTGGCACTTCAGGCCGTTGGAGTTGTAGCCGAACCGCATGTCATGAGCCGCGCGTCAGCGCTCGTCCGAAGTCGACGGGCTCTCAGCACGGCAGCGGTCAAGGTACGTGTTGAAGAGCGCCGCCTGTCGAAAGAAGTCCTGCTCGTCTGAAGCGTACGGATCTTTGAAGAACATCGCCAGGTGAGCGAGCGGCCCGCTCTCGCCACGGCGCTGCGCAAGGTCTACCAATCGCACGAGGTCCAGCACCAGCGGCGCCGCCAGGATGGAATCCTGGCCCTGCCAGTCGATCCGCATGCTCATGCGAGCACCGAGCCAGCCTTCGAAGTCAACACAGTCCCAGGCCTCTTTGGCGTCACCGCGTGGCGGGTAGTAGTCGATCCGCACGCGGTGGACGAAATCCTCGTAGCCGAGGATGCGACCGAGCACGCGCTCCTTGCTCTGAATCTTGGTGGCGCCGTGGCCTGGATCGTCCAGGATCTGGCCGTCGCCGCCTCCCAGGATGTTGGTGCTGTACCAGCCGACCAGCCGAAGCTGCCGCATGCGGAGCATCGGCGCGAGGACCGTCTTGTAGAGAGTCTGGCCGGTCTTGCCGTCACGCCCTGCCAGCGGCACCCCACGGTTCCTGGCAAGCTGCTGCAAGGCTGGGACCTCAACCGTGGCGCTTGGCGTGAAGTTCACGAAGCCGCAATTCGAGGAGAGCGCCGCGTAACCGTAGAGCATGCCGTTGGCAATCTCAGGCGCGTTCGACTGGAGACCGCGTCGGAACGCCCCGAGACTGGCATGCGCGGGGCCCGGCTCAACCTGCCGATCGGTGCTGGAGCAGTTGACGACGACGACTCGCTCCAGCTCGTGCAGCGTTCGGAAGGCTGTAATGTCGGCTGAGATCTTCTCGGCCGCCTCGATCTGGCCGAGCGAGCTGTCAGAGCCGATGTGAGCCAGTTGGCGCACGGCGCTGCCCGCGTTGACCGGGATACCCGGGAGGATGCAAACGCGCTCCAGGTCCGACCGAACCTGCTGCAGGACCGACGCCGGGACTATGCCGTGGTGCTCCGCCCGCTGGTACAACGGGGTCTGATCCAGGTCCCAGCCGCCGAAGCGCAGCGATTCGATCGGGGCGAGGTCCAGCCCCGCGCAGTCGTCAGACAGGGTGATCGAGCCCCGGGGTGCCGTCAGGCCGCGGTGCAACGCCGCGACCCCGGCTACGGTTGTGCTCGCGACCGCGCCGCCAGCGCCGATGAACATCACTCCGAGGCGACGCGCGCCTGGCCGATCCATCACATCCCGCGCCACTGTCAACGCTTCCACTCCCGACCGATCAGCACGGCAACCGGTGCGCGTCGCTCTTGCGCTTCCTGGAAAGCCTGCTGGACTACGCCAACGTCTCCGTCGCTCTCCAGGAGGTGGTAGCTGACGCCCCAGGTCCTGAGCAGCGGCTCGAGGTAGATCGCCGCTGAGTCCGTCATCGGCTGGTCGCCGCGCCAGCCCCGGTAGCCAATCATCATGAGCAGCGGGAGGCCGACGTCGATGACCAGGCCGCGGAGGGAATCGCCAGACTCCATGAACCCTGTGTTCTGAAGCAGGCAGATCGGCTGTTTGCCACCGGCCAGCAGGCCCACGGCGACAGCGACCGTCTCGGCTTCACGACAGACCTGCACCAGGCTCAGCGTCTTGTCCGCCGCGAGCGCCTCGTACATGAAATTGGCCTCACTGTCCGGCAGCCAGACGACGTGCGTGATGCCACATCGCTTCAGCGCGTCCAGAACCCGCTCGGCGCTCAGGCCGGACTCGGCTGTTGGCACGCCACCCTCCTCGTCGACCGGTTTACTCCATTATCCCCAACGCCGCGGGCGAGCGGCGACATGCGAGACCAGATGGCATGCCGGCTCGCGGACAATTCTCCAGACATTTTCTTAAAGATCTGGTACTATCCTGAACCGAATGACGGGGAGCTAACCCTCGGGCGGTGAAGGGGCGACGACGATGTCCGCGATCGAACGGCCGGACACGGCCTCGTCTCTGGCCGAATTACGCGATCGGATTCGGCGGACGACAGCCTCCCTGAAGAGTCAGCGCGAGACGTCCCGGCGCCTCGCGGAGCGCCTTCGATCTCTCCGGGATGAGCTTCGCGATCGCCAGCCTCGGAAACGGCGCCCGTCTACTCCGCGACCGGCGGGGGCAGCGCTTGACCGGCTGACACCGCGCCAGTTCGAAGTTGCCCGGCTCCTCGCGCTGGGCTATACCAACGCCATGATCGCCGACGCGCTCGTCATCACGTCTGGCACGGTCGCCAATCACGTCGAGAACATCCTGATCAGGCTGGATCTCCGAAATCGGACCCAGGTCGCGGCGTGGCTGCACAGCCACGACAGCGCGTCGACAGGGCGCCCTAACGACTGATCGCCATGCTGGCGCGTGGCATCACGCGCTAGCCGCGGTCGCCCGGATCGCGGCGACGCCAGGGCGCAGTCAGCCTCGGAAGGCGCAGCCGGGGGCGGTGGGGCAGGCGCGCTTCCAGCCGCTCGACCAGCGGCCGAAAGCGCGTACGCTTGAGGAAGCGTCCCGCGCCAAGCATCAGCAGGAGTGTGATGGTTCCCTTGACCGACATCCAGACCACGCCAAGCGCAACCGCGTTCTCCAGCGTCAGCCAATCTTCCATCTGCCGCCGTCTTTCAGCGTCTGTCCCGATGGGCGCCCTGCGCCGTCCACTCAGCCGATCTTCACCCACGCGAACTGGCTCGTCAACCCTGCGCCTGGCGCAGAGAACCTCATGGTGGTGGGATCTCATGGTAATGGGTCTGGCTGACAGCGTCGACCGATACGTCCGTTCTGGTCACCGCCCTGCTGGCCCCATCGCCTGGGTGAGCACGAGCTGGTGCTCAGACTTGACAGGATGACTTCGCCCCAGGCGCCCCTCCGAGGCGTGCCCGCTCGGCCAGCTCAGCCAGGCCGCCCCACCCAGGCCGACCAGGCGTACCAGTGGGCCGGTGCGACTCACCTCCGCGCTGCCTTCCACACTCCCTCCGGCCGGGCCACGTCGCTGGGTTCGAGAGCAGCCTGAATTCGTACGGACCCGGCCAGGAGCTGACCGATCGTTCGCCTGCTCTGTCTGGTATGGGGAATGCCCCTGTGCGGCGGTCCGCGCTGATGAAGCGCGATGAAGCGCAAGGAAGTCCTGGTCCCGGGTCACGAAGACGCCGTGAGCGGATCTTGTCCGCGCCGCTGACGCACGAGCTCGTCCTCTAGCTGGCCGATGTGGACGAGCTGGAACGCCGTGGTGGTCCTGTCCCTCTCGGCGATGGCGTCTTCGATCTCGCCAGGATCATCCCAGCAATTGGTCAGGTCCGCGTGGACGTCTGCCAGGGTGAGCGGTGGGAAGGGGTACACGTCTTCGTCGGGCGACGTTCCGAGCGCATCGTACGAGATGACAACGGCCTACGCCCGTCTGGGTGAGCCGTGCTCCGAGCCGTAGAACGACCAACGGAACGCCGACGGCCTGCGCCCGACTGGGTGAGCTTGCCACACCGGACAGTTGCCTGGCGTGACGCTGGACATGGCGACCCGCTGGCGGGCGGCGAGTCCACGCGGGAGTCTGACCGGGTGCTCGGACCGTCAGGTTTCGGGGTGGCGAGGCTGAGAGTCGAACTTACGCCGCGGGGCTTATGAGGCTCTGTGCTGCGTGACCAAGGGATTCGCGTGTTCCTGACCAGTTTCTTGGTCAGGACCGCCCGGACCAGACCAGCAGTCCCTTGGTCGCAGTTTCTTGGTCACAGTCCCTTGGCCCGGCAGAGAGTGCTCAACGTTGCGCCTTCGCTCCACGCTTGCCCGAACTGGTGCTGACAGACCTCGACCAGCCGTTCGCGGCCCGGTGAGCAGCTACCACAAACGCTTGTTACGGTTGGCCAATCCAATGCAGAAAAGGGAGTTTGCCTGAGAGGGTATTGACCAGGTTCTGATCAGCGGTCCACAGCGGGCAAGAGAGCAGGTGTGCCAGGGCCAGGTAGTGGGCATCATAGACGGCCGACAGATTGTGGCTGGTGGCCAGGGAGAGCGCCAGTTCATGGAGTCCCGGAGGCGTCACCACTTCCACGGGAAAGCTGAGGAAGAGCTGCAGGGCCTGCTGCGCCTCGGGCAGGGACAAGGGTGGCTTGCCCGGCACCTTGTCTCGGCGCATACGTTGGCGAATGATGTTGGTGACTTCGATAGGCAAGAGCGCTGGAGCCACCAGGCGCTGGGATCTCGCAATCGAGTCCTGATACAGCTTCTCCGCCTGGCTGGCTAACGGTTCTTCGGGAAAGATCCACTTGGCCGCGACACTGGCATCAACGCAGATCATGACAGCGTGTCGGTTCGCTCCTCCCGCATCGCACGAATGAGGTCGGTCGAATCGGGGAACGGCTTGTTGCCTCGGCGGGCAAGCAGATCATGCTTGAACTGGCGGGCCGCGTCCAACGCTGCCAGAGCCTGATCCTTTTCACGCTGAGTGAGGGGCCGGCTGAGTCGTGCGCGTTCTTTTTCCAGCATGTCTCCCCCTTTCTGCTCTCTGGCAGGGCCGAGCAAGCGGTCCAAGTCCTCCCGCTTGATGAGGACACGCCGCTGGCCGAATCGGTACGCGGGCAGCGCACCCTGGTTAATCCAGCGCCAGAGGGTGGAGGTGCTGACCCTGAGCAGCTCGGCTGCTGTGGCGACCGTGACGTACTGTTCGTGGATCGTCGTCATCTTCCCGCCTCGCATTGCTGGGGAAGGGATGTTAAGAGTATGTAGGTTCATACGCGCTCGTAGAGTATCATAGACTCCGATATCTTGTCAAACATACTCTTCCAGGCCCATAATAACCGGTATGAGTCCCGTCAAGTCCGCGGAGCGGACTCCTTCAGTCGCGTCGCTCCTGGCTGCCTCTGGGAACAGCCAGCCCGTGATACGCCGCTTGAACGAGCGCAGCGGGATCAAGCGGCTGCACAGCCACCTTCTCCGCCACGGATGCGCCCAGGCGGCGCTCGCCAAGGGTGCCCACCCAGGAATTGTCTGGGAGATGCTGGGCCACACCACGAGTGCGATGACCCGCAAGTACCTCGGGCAGGCCAAGCAGGTTGAGGCTGCCCGACAGATGCCGACGTACGCCCCCATCTAGAGTCGAGAAAGTCCCTTGGTCAATGCCCCGAGTCCTTTGGTCACCCCAACGAAAAACCCTTGGTCGCCAACTCCAGCCGAACGCTGGTGTGACCAAGGGCTTCGCCGAACTCGTTCGTGGGGTGGCGAGGGTGAGAGTCGAACTCACGACCCGGGGCTTATGAGTCCCCTGCTCTGGCCACTGAGCTACCTCGCCAGGTGCGCCAGAAGGCGCCGGCGCACTGAATTATAGCAAAGCCCGTTGAGGCGCGCTCGGCGCTGGCCGGCACTCGGCGGGCCGGCTACGGTGTTCGTCCAAGAGGAGCGGTGACGGTTGGCGATGCGCTGACCGACCGTCACAGATTGCGTAAAGGAGGCACCTGTGTCGGATTCGGGCCGGGCCGGACAGGTTGACGAGGCCAGGGACGGGATGCGCATCCAGTGGAACGTGCCGATCGAGATGGACGACGGCATCGTCCCGGGGGCCGATCTCTTCCTGCCGATGGAAGACGGCCGGTATCCCGCCGTCATGGCGCTCACGCCGTATGGCAAGGGACTCTCCTTCCAGTAGGCCTATCCGCGGCAGTGGGAGAAGATGATCCGCGATCGGCCGGACGTCGTCCGCGGGTCGTCCTGCAAGTACATGAACTGGGAGATGGCTGACCCCGAGAAGTGGGTGTCGGAGGGCTATGTCATCGTGCGCATCGACGTTCGGGGCACCGGCTGGTCCGAGGGCGTCGCGGACGTCTTCTCGCCGCGCGAGGCCCAGGACTACTACGAGTGCATCGAGTGGGCTGCCCGCCAACCGTGGAGCAATGGTCGGATCGGGCTGCTCGGCATCTCCTACCTTGCCACCAACCAGTGGAACGTCGCCGGCCTCCAACCGCCCCACCTCACCGCCATGATCCCCTGGGAAGGCGATGCCGACTGGTACCGCGAGTTCTGTTACCACGGCGGCATCCGGGGCCAGATCACATCCTGGTGGTACGACAAGCAGATTCTCAGCATCCAGTACGGCACCGGCGACCGCGCTCCGAAAAACCCGAACACCGGCCAGTCTGTTGGCGGCCCGGTCACCCTGTCCGACGCGGAGCCGCGGCGCATCCAGTCCGGCGTCCCGGCGGAGATCGATCGCCGACCGCTCAACGACGAGTGGTACCCGGACCGCTCGGCGAAGTTTGAACGCGCCCAGGCGCCGTTCCTCTCCCCTGCCAACTGGGGCGGTCAGGGACTGCACCCTCGCGGCAACTTCGAGGCGTTCACCCGCGCCGCGTCCAGCGAGAAGTGGCTCGAGGCGCACGGCGACACGCACTGGACGCACTTCTACTCGGACTACGGCCAGGCGCTCCAAAAGCGCTTCTTCGAGGTCTACTTGAAGGGCGTGGACAACGGCTGGCGCCAGAAAGCGCCGGTCCTGCTGAACATCCGCCATCCTGGCGAGCGGTTCGAGCCGCGGCGCGAGCATGAGTGGCCGCTCGCCAGGACGCGCTGGACTCACTGGTACCTCGACCCTTCCCGGAGCGGCTTCCGCGAGGCGCCGCTGGTCGAGGCGGCGCGGGTGGAGTACGCAGCCATGGGAGACGGTATCACGCTGAGCACTTCGCCGCTGGATCGTCCCATGGAGATCACCGGCCCGCTCGCCGCCAGGCTGTTCGTCTCTTCATCCACCACGGACGCCGACCTGTTCCTCATCCTGCGGGTGTTCGACTCGAACGGCGATGAGGTCACCTTCCAGGGCTCGAACGATCCGAACACCCCGATTGCCAACGGCTGGCTGCGCGCCTCGCACCGCAAGCTCGATCCGAGCCTCTCCCTGCCCTACCGGCCGTACCATACCCATGACGAAGTTCAGCCGCTGACGCCTGGCGAGGTCTACGGGGTGGACGTGGAGATCTGGCCGACCTGTATTGTGGTGCCGGCGGGATACCGTGTTGCGCTAACCATCCGGGGCAAGGACTACGAGTACGAGGGCGAGCTGAGCGACTTCGCCAGGGACTTCTACATGGCCAGCAAGGGCGTGGGCCCGTTCCGCCACGACAACGTGCTGAATCGGCCGCCTGAGATCTTCGACAACCGAGTGACTCTTCATACGGGGGGCGGGCACGACGCCTACTTGCTGCTGCCGGTCATCCCCTGACTCCGGGAGCCTGAGCGTCTGACCGCCGCGGACGCCGGCCGACTCCGTCTCTCCGTTTGCGCTGCGATACGGGCACAGTGTTTGCAACATAGCCGGGCCCCCCGACGTTCTGCTGCACGCAGGTCTGAGGTGCTCTTCACGGTGTCGTTCGCGGGCGCGATATTCGACGTTGACGGTGTCCTGGTTGCCTCCCCGCACGAGCGGGCCTGGCAGGAGGCGCTCAACCGGCTGATGGCGACCGAGTGGCGAGACCTCGCCGCGCGGATCGAATACCGACCGGAGCGGTTCACCACCGCGGTCTACCAGGAGGTCGTGGCTGGCAAGCCGCGCCAGAGCGGTGCGCGCGCGGCTCTGGAGTACTTTGGCGTCCCAGACGCCGCGCGCCGCGCGGGGGA
>JADZDV010000122.1 GCA_020850915.1 Chloroflexota bacterium
CGCTCGGCCGTCGGGGCGGGAGAGCGGCATCGAGAGATCGAGAGATGGATCGAACGGACCGCGGGAACGGATCGGCCAGCACGGGCCTGCACGTGATGTTGACGAGGTGCGCCCGCCGGCCCTGTTGCCATCCCAGCGCCGCTCGATGGTCGCCCGGCCGGGGCCGTGACGAGAGGGAGTTCGGACAACACCCGTCCCGGAAAGGACGCCCGGTGGGGAGGTCACCGGAGAGTTCGGGGAGTCATCGCGGCGCGCCGGCGTTCCATCGTGGCGCGCCGTGCCAGAGCGATGGCGACGTCTCAGGCTGGCACAACCGCGATCGGTCGGCCCTCGGCCACCGGGCGCCGAGCCAGGCAGCGATTGCAGCCGTGTCTCAGGCTGGGACGGCCTTGATCGGTCGGATCACCATGTCGCCTCGGCGGCCGATTCGAGGGCCGGCATGGACGACGTACAGCTCGGCCGGGATGTCACCGACGCTGGTGAAGCGGGCCGGCTCGCCGGGCGGGATGAAGATGAAGCTGCCGGCCGACGCCTCGTCGCGAGAGAGCGGATCGCCCGATTCGACGACGACCCGTCCGTTGAGCACAAAGGCCGCCGTCTCGGCGTTCTCGATGGCGGCAAGTGGCGTTGCCTTCCCGACCGGGATGCTCAGCAACAGGCTGATGCCATCGCCAGTGTCGCTGTTGTCGCGGTTGGCGCCCCAGGTGATGGTGATCCCTGTAGCTTCGTCTGTCTCCACCGGCTGGTCCGCCCGCTTGAGAATCCGGCTGCGCGCCGGCTCGCCGTAGCGTCCGGGCGCTGGCAGTTGGTCGATGACGTCCGACGACGGGGCTGGCGCCGTGGCGGGATCGATGAACCGCGTCTTCGTCCCGGCCAGTGATGAGACCTTCGTGTACGACGCGATCATCATGCAGATGTCCGTGTCGCTCAGGTTGTGCGACCAGTGCTTCTCGCCAGCGGTGAAGTGCCAGAAGTCGCCCGCGGCGATGTCGAGCACATCGCCGCCGACCCCGTTCCGGAAGCGGCCGCGCACGACGTAGCCGAGCGCATCCGCTCCCTCGTGCACGTGGTACTGGTTGCCACCGCCCGGGGGAACGATCACGCGGGCCTGCGTGCAGTACCGAGCGCCACACGACTCGTCCGTGACGCCGAAGACCACGTCGTAGGGTGGTTCCCAGGTCTGGTCCTGCCTGGGCCATCGATCGGTGGTGAAAACCGTCGCCATTGCCGGACGCCTCCTCCGACGCTTGCTTCACTACCGCTCACGCGCAAGCGCTCGGACACGCCCATCCTACGCTCCGCCCGGGTCGCCGTCCAGCCGGGCGCGGTCCTCGACGACGCGCTGGAGCTCTGCTTCGGGGTCTTCGGTCCCGAGGGCGTCCATGGCGGTGCGCAGGCTGCGCAGGCCGGCGTGGACC
The DNA here is from genome assembly GCA_020850915.1 of Chloroflexota bacterium. The sequence continues at coordinate 1,419 of JADZDV010000122.1, forward strand.
AGGGCCAGGTTGTTCTGGACCTCCTGGGCGTCGTCTTTCGGGACCATCGGTGGCCAGATGACGCGAGTGCGGTACGGGGCGTAGTCGCCAGGGCGAGCGCCGTCCAGGCCAAAGCGCTCTGCCAGCTTCAGGACCATAGCGTCGCGGCGCCGCAGCGCGGCCGTCCAGACGACGCGCTTGCGCAGGGTCTTCTGAAGGAGAGGGCGCAGCTCGGTCTCGAGCGCCACGCCGCTCAGGAGGCGGCCGGAGTCGCCAAAGGCGGTGCGGGGGGTCTCGCTGACCTCGTAGATCGCGCGCAGGACCAGCTCCAGGTGGTCGCGCACGGCCGGCGCGACGCCGCGCCATTCGAGCAGCTTGACGTCCCCGTCGGCCGGCAGGTCCCAGACGGTGCCAGGGCCAACGGCGAGCGTGGAGTGGTCGGTGACGCCGGTGAAGACGACGGGCGGATCGGCGTGGTAGCGGATCAGGTCTGCCTGGTCGCTGAGGCGGGCGTTCAGCTCGCGGTTGAGGCCGACGACGTCCCGCAGATCGGAGACGCCCCAGGAACTCTGGGCCGGCTGGAGGTTCGGCACGTGGACGAACGGAATGAAGCCGTAGGGGTTGGCCTCGGCGCGGCGCTGGCGATCGTCCACGTACAGCTCGAAGCGCTCGTCGGTCCAGCGCTCGACGATCGGCACGGGGCCGCTCGAGCGGACGCTGTACAGGCGCTCGGCCTCGTCGGCCGGCAGGCGGTAGGCGAGGTCGACGCGCCAGAAGCGGCCGAGGTCGTCGCCAGACCAGGCGGGGAAGAAGGCGAAAGGGTCCACGCTGACGACGCGGATGCGTTGCTCGGCGGCGTCGAAGAGCATCTTGAAGACGGCGTCGCCGAGCAGTCCGGCGTTCTGGGCAGCGGCGAGGTCGAGCGCCTCGAGGTCGTTGTCCAGCGCCACCTCGGCCAGGCGCCGCTCGGCCCGCGCGGCGACGCCGTCTGACAGACCGTTCTCGGCTGCTGGGACGGTGACGTTGACGCCCCGTCCCAGCAGGTAGGAGACGCCCTTGTCCACGATGGCGCGCGCGTAGTTGGCGGTCAGGCTGGTGCGGCCGTTGCGGGGCCGGGGCCACTGGCGGCCCTCGTAGAAGTCGAGCAGGTCGCGATAGCGGCGGAGCCGGTCGGCGTCGCGGGCCTGGAGCGCGTCGGCCAGGGACGTGCCGGCCCAGCGGCCGGCGAGGAAGCGGAGCGCCATGGAGCCTCCCGAGGCGTGATGCTGCTCCTGCTAGCGCCGGGCGGCAGCGTTCGGATCGGGCACCGGCTCCAGCGACGGCTGTGCGCCGTGGGACTCCCTGGTGCCGTGGCTGCTGGATGGGTCAGCCCTGTCACCAGTCCCATCCGAGACCGCCTCGGCGTCCGCCTCCTTCTCGAGACGCATCGCCCGTTCCCCCACCCAGCTCTCCCCGCTCCGTGCCTCAGGCCGGGGAGTTGAGCCAGTCGGACAGGTCGCGCATGTTCTCCAACCGATCCAGCCGGAAGTAAGCGCCTGCGATCCGGTCTCGCGTCTCCCTGGGCAGCGCGGCGGCACAGCGGTAGAACTTGTCCGCCAGCTCATCCTCGGTCATCGGCACGCTCGGATGGCCCTTGCCTTGCCGAACGCGGTGGCGCACGCTGCGCCCGTCCACCAGCTCCAGGGTCACTTCCGCGCCGACCAGCTCCAGCGCCGGGTTGACCCCCGGCCGTGGCTCCATCTCCGGGTGGACGAACATAGTGACCTTCGGCATCATGGCCCGCACGGCCGGGTCCGCCAGCCCGGCTTCGGTGAAG
>JADZDV010000123.1 GCA_020850915.1 Chloroflexota bacterium
CACGACCGCCCCGGATCAGGACCGCTGAGTGCTCCTGAAGGTTGTGCCCCTCACCTGGGATGTAGGCGGTCACTTCCATCCCGTTAGTCAGCCGCACTCGACAGATCTTCCGCAATGCCGAGTTCGGCTTCTTCGGGGTCATCGTCCTCACCTGCAGGCAGACACCCCGCTTCTGGGGCGAGCCGCGCCCGCGGACTGTGCGGCGCTTCAGCGAGTTGTAGCTGAATCTCAGCGCGGGCGCCGAGGTCTTCTTTCGCATCTTCGCTCGCCCCTTCCGGACGAGCTGGCTAATTGTCGGCAACGCTCTCCCCAGTCTCAGCAGCGTAAGTCGCCAAACGTTGAGTATACGAACCCAACGCTCAGACCGTCAAGGTGACAGGACAACGACGGGTAAACGCTCATGCTGGCGAAGCGTGCGCGTCGCCACATTCGTCGATCATCATACATCAGCCCCGCGCTCAACCGTCAACGATTTCCAGTTCGGGAGCGACAACCCACGTCGCGAGAGTCTCGGGGAAGCGATGGGGCACAGTCCCTTTCCCATCGGCGCTCCCCCGACTGGGGGCGAACAACGCGCCGACTACCAATTCACGCAGCAGGGCGGGGCAGCGGCCCCGCCCTGCGCGCTCCACCCGGCAGCCAGCGCCTCGCGGCACTGGCCCGGCTACTCCTCGTCTAGTGACGTCAGCGCCCCTTCGTCCAGGCCGTCGCCTTCCGCGTCATCGTCCTCGTCCTCATCCTCGAGGTCCGCCAGTGAGACGCCCGGGAACTGGTCCAGCCCCAGCAACGGCTCGCCGTCTTCGTCCGTGAGGTCCGCCTCGTCCAGCAGCCGACTGGCGAGCTGCTGCGCCTCCAACCGTTCTCGCCGCGCCTCGAGCCGCGCCTGGAGCCCGGACCCGGCGGGGATCAGCTTCCCGATGATCACGTTTTCCTTCAGGCCCAGCAGTCGGTCCACCTTCCCGGCCAGCGCCGCCTCGGTGAGCACCTTGGTCGTCTCCTGGAACGAGGCCGCTGCCAGGAAGCTCTCCGTGTTCAGCGACGCCTTGGTCACGCCAAGCAGCACCGGCTTCGCCGTCGCCGGCTCGCCACCCTCGGCCAGCACCTGGCGGTTCTTATCCTCAAACTCGAACCGGTCCACCAGCTCGCCAGGCAGCAAGTCCGTGTCGCCAGACCCGTCCACCTGCAGCTTCCGCAGCATCTGGCGCACGATGATCTCGATGTGCTTGTCGTTGATGTTCACACCCTGGGATCGGTACACCTCCTGGACTTGGTCCACCAGGTACCGCTGGACGGCGTCGCGCCCCTGGATCTGAAGCACCATCTGGGGGTTCTTGGAGCCCTCGGTGAGCTGCTCGCCAGCGGAGACCACCTGGTTGTGGTCCACCCGTACGCGGGCCGAAGCCGGCAGTTGGTAGGACCGCTCCTCCTTCTCTTCCGCGGTGATCACAACGCGCCCGTCCTGGACCTCCGCCAGACCGCTCAGGCGCGCCAGCACCTGGTTGCCCTGCTCATCCTCCGCCACCGCGTGCCCGACGTCTACCCAATCCCCCGTGACCACGCGCAGGTCGAAGCCCGGCTGGACCTCCAGCTCGTCCCGGTACACCTCGCGCGAGACGACCTTCAGTATCCGCTGCTCGTCGTCACGCTCGACGATGCCGTCGATCTCGCTCAGGATCGCCTCGCCCTTTGGCACACGCGCCTCAAAGATCTCCTCGACGCGCGGGAGGCCGCTCGTGATATCCGTTCCCGCGACACCGCCAGTGTGGAACGTGCGCATCGTCAACTGCGTGCCCGGCTCGCCAATTGACTGTGCCGCTACGATGCCGACCGCGTCGCCCATCTTCACCAACTGATGGGTCGCCAGGTGCCAGCCGTAGCAGTGCTGGCAGATCCCATGGCGCGCCTCGCACGCCAGCGGCGAGCGGATGTGCAGCCGCGCCACGTTCGCCCCCGCGATCCGGTCCCGGAGCGGCTCGTCGATCACGTCCAGCCGCTCCCCCACCACCTCGCCAGTGCTCGCGTCCACCACGTCCTCGGCCAGGACACGACCGACGATCTGCTCGATCCGCTGGCGCCGACGCGCCGGATCAGCCAGGTCGTCGATGACGATGCCTGCCTCAGCCCCGCAGTCCTCCTCGTAGACGATCACGTTCTGCGAGACGTCGATCAGACGCCGCGTCAGATAGCCTGAGTCCGCGGTCCGGATCGCCGTGTCTGCCAGACCCTTGCGGGCGCCGTGCGTCGAGAGGAAGTACTCCAACACGGAGAGGCCACCCCGGAACGACGACCGGATCGGCAGCTCGATGATCTTGCCGCTCGGGTCAGCCATCAGCCCGCGCATGCCGGCCATCTGCGAGACCTGCTGCACGTTACCCTTCGCACCTGAGCCCATCGCCATCATGTGCACCGGACCGTACGGGTCCAGCGAGCGCGCCACCGCCTTGACGATGTCGTCCTTCGCGGACGTCCAAACCTGGATGATCTCGTTGTACCGCTCTTCGTCCGTGATCAGGCCGCGCCGGTAGTTCTTCTCGATCTTGGCGACTTCCCCATCCGCTCGGATCAGGATGTCGTCCTTCTCTTTCGGAATCGTGATGTCGCCGATCGCGATCGTCAGCCCGGAGCGTGTGGCGTACTGGAAGCCCAGCCGCTTGATCGCGTCGAGCACCTCGGCCGCCGCGAAGTTCCGGTACGTCCGGATCAGCTCCGCCACCGTCGCCTTCAGCTCGCCCTTGTCCATCGTCTTGTTCTTGAACGGCAGCGGCTCGTCTCCGACCTGCTTCAAGACGTTGGCAATCGCTTCGTTGAAGATGATCCGGCCCACGCTCGTCTTCAACATCTCGCTCTGGTCGTCGCCGTTGGAATGCCGGACCTGGATCTCGGCCCGCAGTCCGACCACGCCGAGGTCATGCGCCAGGCGCGCCTCGCCAAAGTCGGAGAACACCTTCCCGGTCCCCGCGGCGTTCGGGTCGATCATCGTCAGGTAGTAGCAGCCCAGTACCATGTCCAGCGTCGGCGCCACGATCGGCTCGCCGTTGGAGGGCAGCAGCAAGTTGTTCAGCGACAGCATCAGGTCGCGCGCCTCCCGCTTGGCGGACGCCGAAAGCGGGACGTGGACGGCCATCTGGTCGCCGTCGAAGTCGGCGTTGAACGCCGAACAGACCAGCGGATGGATCTGGATCGCGCTGCCCTCGATCAGCACCGGTTCGAACGCCTGAATCCCAAGACGGTGCAGGGTCGGCGCTCGGTTGAGCAGGACCGGGTGGTCCTGGACCACCTCTTCCAGCACGTCCCAGACCTCGTCCCGCACCCGCTCCACCAGCCGCTTCGCGCTCTTGATGTTGTGCGCGTCGCCGCGGTCCACCAGCCGTCGCATCACGAACGGTTTGAACAGCTCCAGCGCCATCCGTCTCGGCAGACCACACTGGTGCAGTTTCAGCGTTGGCCCCACCACCACCACCGAGCGGCCAGAGTAGTCCACGCGCTTGCCCAGCAGGTTCTGGCGGAACCGCCCCTGCTTGCCCTTGAGCAAGTCCGAGAGCGACTTCAGCTTGTGGTTGCTGGAGCCCGACACCGCGCGCCCACGACGCCCGTTGTCGATCAGCGAGTCTACCGCCTCCTGGAGCATCCGCTTCTCGTTCCGGATGATGATCTCCGGCGCTCCCAGCTCCAGCAGCCGCTTGAGCCGGTTGTTGCGGTTGATCACCCGGCGGTACAGATCGTTGAGGTCGCTCGTCGCGAAACGACCACCGTCGAGCTGCACCATCGGCCGAAGATCCGGCGGCAGCACCGGCAGAATCTTCATGACCATCCACTCGGGACGGTTGCCCGACTTGCGGAATGCCTCCACGACGCGCAGCCGCTTCATCGCCTTCTTGCGCCGCTGACCGCTACTCGACCTCGTCTCAACGCTCAGCTCCTGGGCCAGCGCGTCGAGATCGATCTTGCGCAACAGCTCCCAGACCGCCTCGGCACCCATCCCGGCCTTGACGAACTTGCCCGCCAGATCCTGAATCTCGCGGTACTCCGCCTCATTGAGCGTCTGTCGCTCGCGGATCGCCTCGATCCGCTTGGCGCGCTGCTCCGCCAGGACGCGCTGCGCGTCCGGGTCGAAGTTGTGCTCCTCCTTGACGGCCGCCGCCTTGGCCTGCGCCTGCGCGCGCAGCATGTCAATCTCAGCGTCGAGCACCGCTGCTGCCGACTCCGCTTGCTCGGCCAGCTCCTGCTCCATCCGCTCCCGGTAGGTCTTGACCTCCTCCACCAGGTCGCGGCGGTGGCTCGTCCGGACAACATCGCCCTTCTCAACGAGGATCTTCTCGCTCGGCTCGAAGACGATGTCCTCCGGCGCCGGGTGGTCCACCAGCTCTGCCAGGCGACTGTCAGTCGCCTGCGCGGCCTTCGGCAGGTCCTCGTCCAGCAGGCGCGTGCGCCGCGCGTGCAGCGGCTCCAGCGCCGCCGTCTTCTGCTCCTCCAGCTCTGCGATCCGCTGCTGCAGGTCCGCGGTCAGTTCGTCGATCTGCTCCGCGATCGCCCGTTCCTCACGCGTGATCCGCGCCTCGGTCTCGTGCTGGATCTGCTGGAGCAGCCGGCCGCGGCCCGTCTCGTTGATGTCGGTGATGATGTACTTCGCAAAGTACAGCACCTGCTCCAGTACGCGCGGCGTGATGTCGAGCAGCAGGCCGATCCGGCTTGGCGTGCCCTTCACGAACCAGATGTGGCTCACCGGCGACGCCAGCTCCACGTGGCCCATACGCTCCCGACGAACCTTCGCGCGCGTCACTTCAACGCCGCACTTGTCGCAGATGATGCCCTTGTAGCGGACGCGCTTGTACTTCCCGCACGAGCACTCCCAATCCTTCGTCGGACCGAAGATCCGCTCGCAGAACAGCCCGTCCCGCTCCGGCTTGAGCGTCCGGTAGTTGATCGTCTCGGGCTTCGTGACCTCCCCTCGCGACCAGGAGCGGATCTGCTCCGGTGACGCGAGGGTGATCCGAACGGCGTTGAAGTTGTTGACTTCGAGCATGCTCTCTCCCTGGCTACTGACGGCGGTGGGTCACGACTGGCACGTCATCGCCACTAATCACCACGCTCAAAACCTGACAGGTGGATGTCCATCGACGGGATGCTGTCCCCGCTCGTGGAGAGGTCCTCGGCAAACGTGACCTCTTCCTCCTCCTCATTCAGCACCTCGACCGCCAGGCCGAGGCTCTGGAGCTCCTTGACCAGCACCTTGAACGACTCCGGCACCCCAGGCTGGAAGATGTCCTCGCCCTTGACGATCGCCTCGTAGGTCTTCACACGCCCCACCACGTCGTCCGACTTCACAGTCAGGATCTCCTGGAGCGTGTGCGCCGCGCCGTAGGCCTGCAGCGCCCACACCTCCATCTCTCCAAACCGCTGGCCCCCAAACTGCGCCTTGCCGCCCAGCGGCTGCTGGGTGATCAAGGAATACGGGCCCGTGCTCCGGGCGTGGATCTTGTCCTCCACCAGGTGGACCAGCTTCAACATGTAGATGTAGCCGACCGTCACCGGCTGGTCGAACAGCTCGCCCGTCCGGCCGTCGCGCAGGCGGATCTTTCCGCTTCGCGGCAGA
>JADZDV010000124.1 GCA_020850915.1 Chloroflexota bacterium
CGCGGCGCGCGAATGGCGAAGTCACTTCCGAGACCGTCTCACCCGAGGCTTACGGCAAGTTCCTGTGCACGATCTTCCACGAGTGGGTTCGGAACGACGTTGGCCGGATCGGCATCCAGATCTTCGATGAGGCCACCAGGCCGTTCCTGCGGCTCGAGCATTCCCTCTGCGTCTTCCGCGAGACCTGCGGCGACTTCCCAGTCGTGGAGCACAACGGGGACTTCTATGCCTGCGATCATTTTGTGGATCGCGAGCATCTGATCGGGAACATTCGCGAACAGCCGCTCGTGGAGCTTCTCGACAGCCCGGCACAGAGAGAGTTCGGCCAGCGCAAGCGTGACAGTCTGCCGCGGTACTGCCGCGAGTGCGACGTTCTCGCGATGTGCAACGGCGGCTGCCCCAAGGACCGCTTCGCCCGGGCCCCGGATGGCGAGGAGGGGCTGAACTATCTCTGCGCTGGGCTGAAGGCGTTCTTCACCTACAGCCGGCCGCATGTCAAGCAGCTCGCCGAGCTGTGGCTGAAGGGGCGCCCGATCGCGGAGGTGATGCGCCTCGCCCGAGGCGAGAACGCGACAGCAGCGGGGCAGACCGGACGAAATGACCCGTGTCCGTGCGGGAGCGGCCTGAAGTACAAGCGCTGCTGTCTCCGATAGCCCGCGCCATAGAGGGCGCCCCAGGGCCCGGCGGGGTCGCGTCGCCCGGGGACTTCGCCGCGGAAGCTCACCGCCAGGCCAGCGAGAGCGTGACGCGCGTGAATAGGTGCATCGCGCGGAGCTTTCTGCTACCGTGCGCTGACATCTGCCGCCGAAAGGTGCTCCATGAGAACAGTTCGAACTGTCAGAGCCGTCGCCGCGTTGAGTCTGCTGGCCATGGTGGTCGCCGCGTGCAGCGGCGCGCCCGCGCCAGCTCCAAAGCCGGCGGAAGCGCCGACGAGCGCTCCCGCCAAGCCGGCCGCGCCGCCCGCGGCCCCCGCGGCTGCTCCCGCCGCCGCCCCGGCCGCCTCGCCCGCGGCCGTCCCCGCCGCCGCCCCGGCCGCCTCCCCCGCGGCAGCGCCTGCCAGCCAGGCCGGCGGAGCCCCGGCGAGCACCAAGCCCCCAACCGTACTCACCATGGCCACGTTGACGAACGTCAACTTCGCGCCCTACTACATCGGAGTGGAGAAGGGCATCTTCCTGAAGCATGGGATCGACTTGAAGGTGAAGATCCTGGACACTGCGCCGGCCGCGCTGAAGGCGCTCCAGGCGGGTGATGTCCAGATCAGTGCCGGGACCTGGTCGAGCGTCGCGCCCGGCAAGGCCCAGGGCATCGATACACTGGTCTACCTCCCGATCGTCAGCGATCCCTTCGACGCCAACTACGACCAGTTCAACGCCATCAGCGTCAGGCCCGGCGTCAACGCCAACAGCGTCGAGGAGCTGAAGGGGCTCCGGCTCGGCATTCCGTTCGGCAGCGGCACGGACACGTACCTGCGGACCCAGCTCGCCAAGCACAACGTTGCCGTCGACCAGGTCCAACTGGTCAACGTCCAATCGCCGAACATCGTCGCCGCGATGCAGACGAACCAGATCGACGCGGCGGCCTCCTCTGAGCCGTACGGCGTGCTGCTCCAGGAGAAAGCCGGGGCCAGGGCGATCATCCGCAGCGGCAACGTGATGAACAGCCGGATCTTCGCGCTGACCACCCCGGACTGGTTCAAGAAGAACCCCGAGCTCATCGAGCAGGTGTGGGCAGCGACGGCTGACGCCTCTCAGTACGCCAGGCAGCACCCAAAGGAGACGGCTGAAGCAACCGCGCGCATTCTGACCGGCATGGAGCCTGCCCTGCTCGAGAAGGCGCTGTCGTTCCTCACGTTTGACCCGCGCTACAGCACCAAGCTGGAACAGGGCTTGATTTCCGAGACCAAGAACCTGATGGAGCAGAAGAAGATGCCGACCGAGCCCAACATGAGCGAGACGGTGGCAGCCAGCTTCATGCGGGATATGCAAAAGAAGTACGTTCAGTACTTCAGCGATCTCAAGCCGCTGGCCGAGTAGGCTCGGGTCCACCCTCCACGGCGCGCGATGCCGCGGTCCTCGGACCGCGGCATCGTTGTGTTCGCTGGCCGCGCTGGTCCCGCGCGGTGCCCTACGCGGCGCCATTCTCGTCGTGCTGAGCGCCAACTTCGGCGGGTCACAGCTCGGTCGGATCATCAGACCATTAGACCATTGGACCATTGGACCACTGCGCCACAACCAGCTTGCTGATGCCGGGGAGAGCCTCGTCCAACTGGACCTGCTCTAACCGGGGGAATGGAGCGGTGCTCCTGTACGTGTTGCAAGTTCATGCAACACCGCTATGCAACGGTATGCTCCAGCCGTTCCCTTCGTGTAATGACGTTTGATTGACCCCTCGTACTAGCAGTGCTAGACTGGCGCCATGCCAGGGAGGAGGTGCGCGACGTGGCACGCGCATTCTCCACGAAGAGTTGTACCTGGCCGCCTGAACCACAGTTCCGGGCAGTCCACGGACGCTGCTCGCACCACGATGTGGATCCACTGGTGCTGTGGCCCAGGTGAAATGGAGCGCGGGGATGGAGCACGTGCACGTCCGTGCACCAGCGCGACACGTGACGCATCGGTCTCTGCAGCCTCGGCTGGAGACCGTGGTAGTCGGCCTGGTGTTCGTGGCGATCGTTCTGACGTGGGAGTTCGGCGTCCGAGTCTTCGCGGTGAAGGAGTTCATCTTGCCAGCTCCTTCCCGCGTCGTCGAAGCGCTTCTACGAGGGCTGGCCGCGGCGCCTGGCGCGCGTGAAGGGTACTGGCTGCACGCGGGCATCACGCTGTCGGAAGCGTTGGAGGGCTTCTTCATCGGCAGTGCGCTCGGCATCCTGCTGGGCACGCTGGTCAGCCAGTCGCGCTGGGCGGAGCTCATCCTGCGGCCGTACATCGTGGCGTTCCAGAGCTTGCCGCGAATCGCCATGGCGCCGCTGTTCATCGTCTGGTTCGGTTACGGGGTGGGATCGAAGATCTTCATCTGCGCCCTGGCCACCTTCTTCCCCCTCCTGATCAACTCCATCGCTGGCTTTGAAAGCGTTGACGAGGAGCGCATCGAGCTGATGCGGGGGATGGCGGCATCGCGCTGGCAGATCTTTCGCAAAGTCCAGTTTCCCAGCGCGCTCCCCTACATCTTTGCCGGGCTGGACATGGCCATCGTCTACGCGGTGATCGGCGCGCTGGTGGGCGAGTTCGTGGGGGCCCAACAGGGTCTCGGCGTGCTCATCCTGCAGATGAACTTCGCCCTGGACATCGCCGGGGTGTTCAGCGTGTTTGTCGTTCTGTCGATCATGGGCGTGGCGCTCAACTGGCTCCTGAATGAGATTCGGCGAAGAGTCCTGTTCTGGGCGCCAATTGCTCGCCGACGACGCATCGTCGGGACATAGTGGGGGGTTGGAGGAGGGCCGCATGGCAACCGAACAGACGCGGAAGCTTGAGTCCCCACCAGAGCGGTGGGTCCGCTGCGATCGTCGGTCGTTCCTCGTCGCGCTTGGCCTGACGGGACTGAGCGCCATCACGCTGGCAAGCGCCTGCGCCGGTCAGCCCGAGCCGGCCGCGAAGACGGCAGCGCCGGAGCCCAAGCCGGCGGCCGCGGCGCCTCAGCAGGCCGCGCCGGCCAAACCGGCCGACTTGCGCGAGATCCTGGTGTCGCTGAACAACCCGATCCTGAACGTCGCGGTCAACTTCTTCTGGATCGGCAACTATCTCGGGTACTACGCCCAGGAGGGACTGGCCGTCAAGATGCAGGGGGCCAACGGCGCGACGGAGGCCACCAACCTGCTGGGTACGGGCAAGACCGATTTCGGGCCTCCCCCGCCATCAGCCGTGGTCCAGCAAGCCGCGGCCGGCCGGGATCTCGGCCTGTCGTTCGTCTACTGCTATGTCCGCAGCCCGATCCACTGGTTCGCGGTGAACCCGGACAGCCCGATCAAAGATCTGCCAGACCTGGTCGGTAAGAAGATCGGCGTGGCGAGCCTGGGCGATGAAGGCGTGTCGTTTACGAAGGCGACGATGCGCGAGCTGGGCAAGGACCCGGGGAAGGACGTTCAGATCGTCGCCACGGGCGTGGCCGCGCCTTCGGGCCAGGCAATGCAGAAGGGCGAGGTGGACGCGATCTGCATGTCGGACGCACAGTTCGCTTCCATCGAGGCGGTCGGCATCACCATGCGCTATCTGCCCTACCCGAAGTTCTACAAGAAGATCTTCAGCAACTACATCGCCACCCGGAAGGAGGTCGTCCAGAAGGACCCGAAGATGGTGACCGGGTACCTCCGAGGCCTCTCGAAGAGCATTACCTTCTTCATGGCCAACCCGGAAGCGTCCATTCGGATCCACTGGAAGGTGGTGCCGGAAGGCAAGCCGAAGGGCCTCAGCGAGGAAGAGGCGATCAAGCAGGCGCTCGTGGGCATCAACTACCGCATTCCTCGCCTCCTCGGGTACGGCAAGGAGAACCTGCCCATGGGTGAGGAGACGGCCGAAGACTGGGAGGAAGTCCTCGACTACGCGGGCGTCAAGGGCAAGGTGGACGCGAGCAAGTTCTACACCAACGAGTTCATCAAGGAAGCTAACAACTACGACCGCGCCGCGATCATGGCCCAGGCGAAGAGCTGGAAGGAGTAGCCCTTGTCGGAGGGCGGAAGCGGCGCCCGGCACTGGAGGACACGCCTGGAGCTGCTCGGGGAGGCCGGGCGCCAGGCGATCAGCCCGGCCCGGCGTGCTGGTCGAAGGCGCCGTCGTTGCCGTCTCAGACCTGAGCGGTCCTGCACCCTGTCGCGAACGGACTGGCGGCCGTGCGGCGACCCCTCCGCGCTGCCAGACCGTTAGGATCTCCGGGCCCTCCAGGCGATTGCCGAGACGGGCGGAGGTCGGGGGCCGCCCCCTTTCAACGGCGGAGCAGGAGGACCAGCACGCTGGGATCAGAGGCAGACGACCGGCTAGCGGCCACGAGCGCCCGCGTGTCGCGGCGCCGGGTCATCGCCTTCACGGCGACAGGCGGCATCGCGGGCGCACTCCTCGCTACGCTTCTGGGCGGCGCTCGCACGGCCCACGCACCCCTCTCGCCGCGTTTGAACGAGGCCGCTCCCGCGCTCGGGCTGGCGGCCGAACGGCCACCAGCAGCGGTGGCCATCGCGACGCCCCTGGTGCACGGAAGCTCTTCGGTCGCCGCCGCGCAGCCGCCCGGAACGCCGGCGCGCGCCGGGACGGCGGTCGCCGTGCTGCCCCACTCGCCCGCCCCGACTCTCGTTCCCGCCACCGTGACGGCGACTCCCGACCCGCGGCTGGCGCCGCGGGAGCGTCTCGGCCAGGCGATGCTGGGGCCGTTCCAGGCGATCGAGGGCCGGTTCGGCATCGCCTGCAAGCACCTCGGGACTGGCCTGACCGTGACTCGAAACGACCGGCTCACGTTCGGCGCCGCGAGTCTGTTCAAGCTGCCGGTGATGTACTCGGTCTTCAAACAGCGCCAGGTGGGAGCGCTCGACTTTGGCGAGGAGCTGACGCTCGGCGACGAGGCGATGGACTACGATCTTGGCACGCTTGCCTGGCCGCTCGGGTCGCGGGTGACCCTCGGCACAGCGCTGGAGCGCATGATCGTCGTCAGTGACAACTCGAGCGCGTACATGCTCACCCAACGCGTCGGAGGCTCGCGCATCAACGAGGACGCGTCGCGTCTGGGGCTGACCCAGACCTGGATCCACTCGGACGACCTCTCGACCTCGGCCGGCGACATGTTGAGGCTCCTGGAGCTGATCGCCATCGGCCAGGCGGTGGATCCGGCGAGCAGTGCTGAGATGGCACACCTGCTGGCGCGCCAGCAGGTCAGGGACCGCATCCCGGCCATGCTGCCGGAGGGGACAGTTGTGGCCAACAAGACGGGCGACTGGGATGATGTCACGCATGACGTCGCGATCGTCTACGCGCCCCGGGGCACGTTCGTTCTGGCGCTGCTGTCGGATCACGTCGCGGATCGAACGGCGGTCCACTCCGCTATGGCGCGCGCCGCTCTGAACGTCTACCTGCTCCTGGACGAGCCGCCGTTCGCCCGTGCGCCTGGTCCTGAGCTGCCCGGTGGCTCGTTCGCCTCCTACGCCCTGCCCGCCGTCCTGCCCACACCGACCACGACGCCCACTCCGACCGCCGAACGCAGGCCCAGCAAGCGACCGGCGGCTACGCCGCGGGCGACCTCGCTGCCGTCGACGAAGAAGCCGGCCGGGCCGCGTCCGCCAGCTACCACCACCTCCGCCCGCTGAACTCTGGCTGGGCTCAGCGCAGTCTGCCCCTCCGGGGTAGACCACCAGTTGGACGCGGGTCGATGTCTCGTTCTCGCCAGGTCCAGCGTTTGCCCGCCGACCGGGGCGCCACCTCAACCGGGCGCGTGGCCGGCCTGTTGCTAGTTGCGCGGGCGCGCTCGGGTGTCCCGGACGACGGGGTGAGCCGAGCGAAGCGGGCGGCAGGCTGCCGACTCGTACCCAGCCGCCCCGACTGCGCCTCAGGCTGAACCCCCCGCGGCGCCGGCCGACTTCGCGTGGGACGTTCCTCCCTTAGCGCCACGGTCTCCCGCGCCGGTCGGTTGTCCGGTCGCCGCGGTTGCGCTGAGCCGGCGTCACGTGGCGCACTGTGGCGCGACACACTGTGGCGCGGCGAGGGGGGCTCCTCGGACGGCGCCGCGAGCGGCTCGCTCCAGCGGCGGGTGGGCAGTGTCCGGCCCAGCTCTCGCTCCAGCTTGCGCCACTGCGCGAGCTCGCTCGAGGTGATCAGGGTGATCGCTTCGCCCTGGCGTCCCATGCGTCCGGTGCGACCGGTGCGATGGGTGAAGAGGCCCGCGCTTTCCGGCAGCTCGTAGTTGATGACGCGCTCGACGTTGGACACGTCCAGCCCGCGCGCCGCCACATTCGTTGCCACGAGCACGGGTAGCTCGCCCGCCCGGAACGCGGCCATCGCCCGGTCGCGCGCGTTCTGACTCAGGTTTCCCTGGAGCGTCACCACGGGAAAGCCCTTCGCGGCCAGCTTCGCGCCCAGCTTCGTCACGCCGTGCTTGGTCCGTCCGAAGACGACCACCGAGCCCTCGCCCCGCCGTTCGAGCAGCGTCTCGAGCACAGCCTGCTTGTGGCCATCCGGCACCTCGTAGACGATCTGGTCGACGCTGGGCGCGGCGTCCTCGGGCAGGGGGTCGACGCGCACGCTGATCGGATCTGTGAGGTGCCTCGCCGCGATGTCGTGCACCCAGTCCTCGATCGTGGCTGAGAAGAGCGCTGTCTGGCGGCTTCGCGGCGCGAACGAGAGGATCCGCTCCACGTCCGGCGCAAACCCACGGTCGAGCATCTCGTCGGCTTCGTCCAGGACGAGGTAGCGCAGTCCAGACAATCGGAGCGTCTCCTGTCGCAGATGATCCAGCGTTCGGCCGGGCGTCCCGACGACGATCTGGGCGCCGCTCCTCAGCGTGGCGACCTGGCCGCCGTAAGGCCGGCCGCCGAACAGGACCGCGACCCTCGGGCCGGTGGGGCCGGCGAGCTGTCCGACGACGTCAGCGACCTGCAATGCCAGCTCTCGTGTCGGGACGAGCACCAGCGCCTGGACGTCGCGGCGGTCGAGGCGGAGGGACTCCAGCAGTGGCAGCGCGAAGGCGAGCGTCTTGCCGCTGCCGGTCCGCGCCTGGCCGATCACGTCACGGCCGGCCAGCAACGGCTCCAGCGTGGCCAACTGAATGGGTGTGGGGGTGGATATCCCCATGGTGGCGAGCGCCGCTCGACTCGCCGGTCGGAGCCGGTACTTGGCAAACGATCGAAGCAACGTACAGTCTTTCTTTCTCGCGCGAGCACATCAGCGGGAGAACTCTGTGCCGCGGCAGCGGCAGCGTGGTGGAGAGGTGAAGGCTCCGGGATGAGCCTGTCCGCGGAGCAGCGGACCAGCAGCCTCTCTAACGGTCCGGGCGGTGAAGCCCGTCTACAGTCTCAGTCACTATACCAGCACTATACCAGATTCCAGCCTGTGTACCGAGGAGGCCCCACCAGGTCGCGGTGACGCGTTGCCGGCGGGCCGGTCTGCCGCCCGACAGGGCCATTTGATAGGATTCGGCGCCGGAGCGCGACACGCTCCACGGGGGTGCCCTGTGTCGATCGAATCAGAGACCGTTCCACCGGAGGCGGCGCCGGCCGCGTCGCCGCCGAGCGTGCTGCTGGTTCTCGACCAGGCTGTCGAGCGGGTGAGGGCTCATCGGTTGGTGGCGTGCTTGACGTCACAGGCTCCGTGGTTCTGGCCGTACGGCGCGCTCTGCCTCGTGATGGCGCTCGTGGTCTGGCCAGCCTGGCTCAGCCAGGACCGGCTCATCTCCGGCGGCGACGCGGTCATCCAGCACTACCCCTGGTTCGTGCTCTGGCGCGATGCCCTGGCCGCGGGCCAGTTCCCCTTCTGGAACCCGTACACGTTCAGCGGGCTACCAGCCTTCGCCACACCGCAGGCCGGGTACGGCTACCCTTTCCATTGGGCGCTGACCTGGCTGCCGGCCATTCCGGCCATCAACTGGACGATCGGACTCCACGTGCTCCTGGCGGGCCTTGGCGCGGCATGGTGCGCGGGACGGCTCGGCGCCAGCCGTGAGGGCCAATACCTATGTGGCCTGGCGTACGGGCTGGGCAGCGTGATGGCGGCGCGAATGTGGGCCGGCCACCTCTCCTTCATCGAGAGCAATGCCTGGCTGCCGTTCGCCACCGGGCTAGCCATCGGAGCGCGCCGACGCCACGCGGTGGCGCTGCTTGCGATCGCGAGCTGCATGATGGTGCTCGGGGCTCAGCCAGAGCTGCTGATCTTCTCGATCTGGTGGCTCCCGCTCTGGGCCGGCGTCGCCGCCCGGGCGGATGGAGCTGCCGCGGTTGTTCGTGCTGCCGCCCGGGCGGTCGTCGGCTTCACCCTCGGCGTTGGGCTGGCGGCATTTCAGCTTCTCCCCACCCTCCAGCTCGTCGGCGTTTCCAACCGCCTCGCGGGCATGAGCTGGGACTTTCGAACCGGGGCCTCGCTGCCACTCTGGCACCTGCTCACCGCTTTCGCCCCGGAGGTCTTCGGGCCGCCGGACGGCCGCTACTGGCCAGGGCCGGAGTACGAGTGGCACGAGCGATTGTTCTTTATCGGCATCGTCCCGTTGCTGGCCTCGTTCGTCGCGCCCCGGCGCTGGCGCTGGGTGTGCTGGGGATTTGCAGCCCTCGCGGTGGCGCTCGCGGCCGGCCGGTATGTGCCGTGGTACGCCTGGACGCGAGTGTTGCCCGGTTACCAGCTTTTCCGAATCCCCAGCAAGCACCTGCTCCTGGCGGCGCTGGCGCTCAGCCTGGCCGGCGGACTCGGTCTCGAGCGACTGCGCGGCCGGCGAGTCGCCCTGGTCGCTCTCGGTTCGGCAATCCTCCTGGGTGTTCTGGCGCAGAACCTGACTCGGTGGCTGCCGGCCGCGTCAGGCGTGCTCGGGGGCTCCGACCTGGTGGCAGCCGCGCTGGCCGGCCCGTCGATGGACGCGCTGGGCGCGGCTGGGGTGAGATGGACGGCGCTCGTGCTTGGCCTCCTGGCGCTGATCGCTCTCTTGCCAGCGCCGTGGTCGAGGCGGTTCTCGCTCGTTCTGGCAACCGCCGAGCTGGCCCTTGTCCTTCAGCCGTACCGAACCCAACTGTTCTTGCCAGGCGACGTGCTCGCGGGCACCGAGGCGCTCAGCGGGAGAGCGCGGGCTGCCGTTCTGGGGGGCGGAGCCGCGAGCATCGCCAATTTCGGCCCCATCCTGCATGTGACGCAGCCCGGAGGATACGCGAACATCTTCAGTGCGGAGTACATGACGCTCCTGACCGGCGGGGCCAATGCCGGCGTGGTGATCGATCCGCGCGAGGACCAGAGCGGCCTGCTCTACCTGCTCGGCTACGGCGTTCTCATCGATCGGGACAAGCACGTGGTCACCGTCCTGCAGCCGGAGCCGCCGCGTGTCTGGGTGGCGCGGTGCACCTGGCCTGGAGGCGCGCGGGAAGCGCATGACGCGCGGGTCCCTCGGCTCCAATGCGTCACGCGACCGGAGGCGACTGACAGGCAACAGCCTGTCGCCCCCGGCCCGGCGCGTCTGGTCGCCGAGCGCGCGGGCTGGCTGCAGATCGAGGCGGAGGGACCGGGCTGGCTGGTGACTGACCAGCCGTGGTATCCGGGCTGGTCCGTGTCGATTGACGGCGAGCCGTCGACTGTCGCCACGGTGGACGGCGCCCTGGTCGGCGTGTTGCTACCTCCCGGCGACCATGCGATCACCCTGGACTACCGCCCGGCCGGCCTGGACCAGGGCATCGCTATCTCCGCCGGCGTGGCACTGCTCATCGGCGCGCTGTCCTGGCTGGACCGGCGTCGAACAGCCCGCCCCAGCAGGCGCGCGGCTTGACTCCTGACGAGCCACCCGGAGGGAGGCACCGGATGAACTTCGAGCTGACGGCCGAGCAGACGGCGATCAAGCAGCTCGCGCGCGAGTTTGCCGAGCGCGAGATCGCGCCACACGTGGCCGCGTACGACCGCGAGGAGCGGTTTCCGATAGAGATCGTCCGGAAGGCCGCTGAGCTCGGCTTCACCGGTGGGACCGTGCCCGCCGACTACGGAGGGGCCGGCCTGGACTACCTGTCGTTCCTGCTGATGATCGAGCAGCTCGCCTATCACGACGAGGCGGTCGCGATCGCCTGCGCCGCGCCGAGCGGCCTTGCTGGGTCCGCCGTGCTTCGCTACGGCACCGAAGCGCAGAAGCAGCGATATCTCGCGCCGCTGGCCCGCGGCGAGACCTTCGCCGGCGCCGGCGTGACGGAGCCGCACTCCGGCACGGACGTAGCGGCGATGGAGACCACCTACCACCGCGACGGCTCGGACTTCGTGATCAACGGCCAGAAGGTCTGGATCAGTTGGCCTCCCCAGGCGAGCTGGATCCTGACGTTCGCCACGTTCGATCGCTCGAAGCGGTCGAGGGGGATCAGTGCCTTTCTGATCGAGCGGAGCGGGCCCGGCGTCGGCTATACGCCCTTCAAGAACAAACTGGGCCTGCGACCGCTCACGACCGGCGAGCTCGTGTTGGACAACGTGCGCATCCCGGCCGAAAACCTGCTCGGGGAGGAGGGCAAAGGCATGCACGCCGCGATGTGCGCCGTCGAGAACGGCCGCTTGAGCGTCTCGGCGCGCGCGGTTGGCTCGGCGCAGGCCTGCCTGGACGCCTGCTTGAAGTACGCCCAGGATCGCGTCGTCTGGCAGCAGCCGATCGGCAGATTCCAGCTCATCCAGTCGATGATCGCAGACATGGTGGTGGGCGTGCAGGCGGCCCGCCTCCTCACCTATCGCCTGGCGTCCCTGAGGGACAGCGGGATCGAGCGTTCGCAGGCAGAGGTCTCCGCGGCGAAGATGTACGCCACGGACGTCGCGATGCAGGCCGCTACGAACGCGGTGCAGGTTCACGGCGCCTACGGCACGTCGGACGAGTTGCCCGTGGCGCGCCACTTCCGGAACGCGAAGATCAACCAGATTGTCGAAGGGACTAACCAGATCCACCGTGTCCTGATCGCCGAGCACGCGCTTGGCTACCGCGGCGGCGCCTGAATGCGGCTGAATCTCGACAAGCTGCTCCGCCCCCGTTCGCTGGCCCTGGTGGGGATTTCGGACGTCGGCGTCTTCGGCTCGAACCTGGTCGCGTCGCTGCGGGCGCACGGTTTCCCGGGGCCCCTCTACGCTGTGAACCCGAGTCGCACGGAGATCTTCGGCCTCCGCTCCTATCCATCGCTGTCGGACCTGCCGGAGCCGCCGGACGGCGTGATGCTCATGGTCTCGCGCGCCCGCGCGCTCTCTGTGCTGGAGGAATGCCACCGACTCGGCATTCGAGGCGCCACGATCATCGCCAGCGGCTTCGCCGAGAGTCCCGATCCTGTCGGTAGGGAGTACCAGGACCGGCTCGCGCGGTTTGCCAGAGAGGCCGGGATCGCCATCTGCGGTCCGAACTGCAACGGCTTCGTCAACGCCGTTGACCGTGTGAGCTGCTTCGTCGGCGCGCTCTATCGGCAGCCGCCAGTGGGCGGCATCGGCCTGGTCTCTCAGAGCGGCGCCACGGTCACCGCCTTTGTGGACGAAGCCTGGGAGCGAAACCTGGGCTACACCTTCCTCGTCTCCAGCGGGAATGAGGCTGTGGTCGACACGGTGGACTACCTCGAGTACATGCTGGAGGACGAACGGACCCGCGTCCTGGCGGCGTTCCTCGAGTCGATTCACCGACCGGCCGCCTTTGTAGACCTGGCGCGGCGCGCCGCGGAGGCGGGCAAGCCGCTGATCGTTGTGAAAGTCGGCCGGTCGGAGCGAGGTCGTGAATCGGCGCTCGCACACACCGGCTCGCTGGCCGGCTCGGACCAGGCCTACGAGGCGGCGTTCCGGCAATGGGGCGTCATCCGGGCTGACGACGTGGGCGACCTGCTGGACCGGGCCCAATTCTTCTGTCAACTTACCTCTGCGCAGCTCCCGCGGGGCCGCCGTCTGGCGTTCATGTCGGTCTCCGGCGGCGCCGCGGGCCTGCTGGCCGATCTCGCCGAGCCGGTTGGGGTGGAGATGCCAGACCTGCCGGCGGCGACCGAGCGGCGCTTCCGAGAGCTGCTCCCAGATTACGCGACCATCAAGAACCCACTGGATCTGACGGGCCAGATCCACGCCAATCGAGCGCGCTTTCCAGAGCTGCTGAACGGGTTCATCGAGGATCCCGTCTTCGACGGCATCGGCGTGATGATGCACTGCGAGGCGGGCTACGAGTACTACCTGACCCAGATGGCGGAGGCGGGGGGGCGAACGCCCAAACCGATTGCGCTGACCGCGACCGCCGCGATCTCGATGTCGGACTGGGGGCGGGCCTTCCTCGAGACCCATCGCGTGCCCGTGGTGCTGGGCCTGCGCCGGTTCGCCACGGCGTTCTCCGCGGCGGCCAATTACCGCGCCTTCAGAGAGAGGCACGGCCTTACCTCAGTGCGAGGCGAGGTGAGAGCGCCGTGCGAGCCAGCGTCTCGCGCGCCGTCGCTGCCGGCGTCCGGTGGCGTGCTTCAGGAAGCCGCGACCTGGGAGTTGCTGGACGCGTACGGCCTGCCGAGAGCCGCGTCACGCTTCGTCGCCGATGGCGCCGGCGCGGTCGTCGCGGCCGAGGCGATTGGCTACCCGGTGGTACTGAAGGCGGTACAGGCAGGTCTGGCCCACAAGACGGAGGCCGGCGGCGTGGCTGTGGGCCTGCGTGACGCCGAGGCCGTCCAGCGCGCGGCGACCACCATGCATCGGCGCGTCCGAGCGGCGACCGGCCGGGAGCTTCAGGGGTACCTCGTCCAGGAGATGGTCGAGGACGGCGTAGAGGCGTACGTCGGGGCGGTCCATTCGCGCGAGTTCGGACCGCTCGTGCTCGCGGGACTGGGCGGCGTCTTCGTGGAGGTGCTGGGCGACGTCTCGATGCGCCTGGCGCCCGTGAACGCGCTCCGCGCGGGCGAGATGCTCTCCGAGCTCCGTGGCCGAAAGCTGCTCGACGGCGTTCGCGGTCGGCCGCCTGCCGACCGCGATGCCTTCGTGGAGGTCATCCAACGGGTGTCCCGACTCGCCGCCGACCTCGGCCCGCGCCTGTCAGAGCTGGACCTGAACCCGGTGATGGTCCGATCCGAAGGAGACGGCGCGCGACTGGTCGACGCACTCGTCGTCCTC
>JADZDV010000125.1 GCA_020850915.1 Chloroflexota bacterium
ACGCTGAGTATCTAGTCAGCGTGGCTGCTCGACGTCAATTGTAAACCGAATGACGCGCATATGAGAGGAAATCTTTACTTCGTGGACTGTGGCGCAGTCGTACTGAGCCACTAGCCACTAGCCACTACCTCCGGATGTTCACCAGATCCTGGAGCACCTCGTCGCTGGCGGTGATCACGCGGGAGTTCGCCTGGAACCCGCGCTCCGCGATGATCATGTTGGTGAACTGGGTGGCGAGGTCGACGTTGGATGACTCGAGGTAGCCGGTGTTGAGGTCGCCGCGACCGAAGGCGCGGGCCCCGTTGTAGGCGGCTGGGCCCGAGGCAGCCGTCGCGGCGAACATGTTGCTGCCTGAGCGATCCATGCCCTCAGGATTTGGCAGGGTGGCAAGGGAGAGCTGCGCGTAGCCTGTGGAGACCGTGCCGTCGGCCAGCGTCAGGTTGACGATGCCGTTGGTGTCAATGGTGAAGCCAGTGACGGCAACGTTGTTCAGGACCGAGGGGATGCTGAGATCGGTCGCGGGCGGCGTGGGGGAGTCGGCGGTCCCGTTCGCCTGCGGTGGGACGTAGCCCTTGACGTGCAGGCCGGTCGCGCTATGGATCAGTGGTAGGGGGTCGCCCACGTTCGCGGCCACGCCGAGCCCGAAATTGCCGTCCCGAGTGAAGAAGTAGGTAGGCGTGGTGGCGTTGTCGCTCAACACGAAGAAACCATCGCCCTGGATGGCGAGGTCGGTCGGACGGCCAGTGGACTGGAGCGCGCCCTGTGCCAGGAGGGTATCGATCCCGGAGATCTGCGAGCCGAGGCCGACCTGGATCGGGTTCTGATTGCCGAAGCGGGCGGAGGCGCCAGAGGCCTGGCGGAGGGTCTGACTGATGATGTCCTGGAATGTGATCCGGGCGCCCTTGAAACCGGTGGTATTGACGTTCGAGATGTTATTGCCGACGACGTCCATCATGGTCTGATGGTTCTTCAGACCCGAGATGGCGGCGAAAAGCGATCGCATCATGGCGTGGCTGCTCCCTTCGCGAGTGAGATCACTGCTGAGACGAGATGCTGACGTTGGCGACCTGATCCAGGCCGATGGTCTGTCCGTTGACGACGAGCCGCGGCGTGCCTCCCACCACCCGGACTTCTGTGACGGCGCCCTGGAGCTGGCTGCCGTCCGCGAGATTCGCCAGGACCTGCTTGCCAATGAGCGCCGCGGCCTGCTCCAGCGATTGCGCGCTGCTGAGCGCCTGGAGCCGCTGATCCACGCTCTGGAGCGCCTCGAGCGAGCTGAACTGCGCGAGCTGCGCGATGAACTCCTTGTCCTCCATCGGCTTCATCGGGTCCTGATTGCGTAGCTGAGCGACGAGCAGCTTCAGAAAGTCCTGCTTTCCGAGCTGGCTGCTGGCTCCGAGCGACAGCGTCGAGGCAGTCACGCTCGGGCTGCTGGCCGCGGACGTCGCGCCGATGGCTGATCCTGTCATTCGTCCTTCCTTTCACTCCGCTACACGCGGTAGTCCACGCGATTCGTCGCGAGGATCGGCTCGTCGGCGCCCGCCGGTTCGTCCCACATCCGGGCAGCTCGTGTGGGCGGCGCGAGCCCAGGGACCGGCTGCCGCGCCTCGCGGTAGCCCGCGTCGCCCCCGCCGAGCTGGCCGCTGGCAAGCCCAACCTGTAGCTGGTCCACCGTGATGCCGCGTTCGGCGATCGACCGCGCAAGGTCGGGCAAACCGGCCTGCACGAGATCGTGCGTCGACGTGCTGTCCAGGAGGATCTGGACGCTGACGCCGCTGGCGCCGTGACTGAGGCGGACCGCCACGCTCCCGAGCCCTTCTGGCTGGAGCCTGAACGCGACGCTCCGGCCGAGCTGCTGGCTGGCGAGGCGGATGCCGTGGGCGATCTGAGAGACGACCAGGCTGCCCGTGGCCGGTGAGGTCGGCACGGCGCGCGCGGCTGCCGCGAGCGCCTGCTGTGCCATGGTGGCGAGTGATGTCGGATCGGCGATCGCGCGCGCAGCCACCTGCTCCGGCGGACCGGACGGTGCGCCGTCTGCCGCTCGCTCAGCTCCAACCATCAGCGTCGAGGCATCAGGGGCGAGTGTCGGGATACCCGATCCCTGCACCGTCTGGCTCCCCGACGACGGGGCCGGGGGCGCCGGCGACGCATCCGCGGGAACCGGGAAGACGGGCGCAAGGAGGGCAGTTGGCGCCACGCCAACCACCGCGCCCGGCGCGGTGCCGCTGACCATCACGTCACGGTCCAGGTAGCGCTGTGCCACCGGCTGGAGGGCCGCGCCATCGACAGGCTGATGTGCCGGTGCGGTGGTCACCTCGAGGATCGCCGCTGCGCGAGCTTGTGGGTCCGCGGAAGTCGGGACTGGCGGAGCAAACGTCGATAAGGCCTCAGCTGCCGCGGACGCTGGCGCCGCGGACGCTGGCGCCGCGGAGACCGGCGTCGCGGGGGCTGGCGCGAGTGGGGGCGCATCCGCCGGCGAAGCCGCCACGGGTGGTGGAGGAACCGCCTGGAAGGGCAGGACATCCGGCACGACGACGACCGGTCCGATGGGGCGCGGCGTGCGAGGCTCAACCAGGCCAGTGTCGATACGCGTGCCTGGCGAGGTGACCACGAGGTCGGCAGCCGGCAATCCGGCTGGAGCCAGCCAGGCTGCCGGCTGAGACGGCCAGGGAGCAACCGGGTCCACGCCAGTTGGATCGGTGATGTGAGCTGGCGTCTCGGTCATCGAGGGCTGGGCTGCGACAGTCGCTGGCTGACTCGTTGGCGAGTCGAAGCTCCCCGCCGGCGTCGCGGCTGCCGATTGAGCAACTGGGGCAGTCCGCGGCACCATCAGGGGTGAAGCCGGCGCGACGAGAGACGGCAGTTCGGGACCGGGGACCAATGGGCTGGTGGCAGGCGCCGCGGTCTCGGCGGAGCGTGCTGCCTCAGCGGATCGGCCCGCGAGGCGGAGGACGGGCGCTGATGGCGACGCGGCAACCGATCCCACGGCGACTGGAGTGAGGCTCGGCGACGTCGTGGTGGGTGGCGTTGTGAGGGGTGCTTGCGGGGCGAGGACCGGAGCTGGCCAGGCGAGCGTTATCCACGACTCGAGGCGCTTGCGGTGCTCCTCGGCCGCGTCAGCCGCATCCACCGCTGAGGCAGGCGGCGTCGGACGCGCGTCGACAGGGCCAGCGGCCGCGTAGCGCGCGAGCGCCTGGAGCCGGTCGACCGGGGGCGGATCCTGGCCGAGAACGTACTGTAGCTCCGCGAGGAGCGGCGCGCCTCGGCGCGGGGACGGGCTGTCAGCGGGCGCGGCGTCCGTGTGAGGGGCGTCTGCCGGCGCTGGCTCCTCGGTCGGTCCCTCGTCCGGCGGCTGCAGCGGCGGCTCGGCGCCGCCGATCGGCACCGTTCGCGAGAGCTCCCTGGTGGTCGCGTGGAGCGCGGCGGCGAGCGAGCCGGCAAAGGCGCCGGCCGTCGCGCCAGCCGCGGCGCTCCCACCGCCATGGCGCGTCTCCACGTCCGTCAGATCGAGTGACACGGTCGATGTCCCGGGTGCCGGGCCGGTCAGCGACGGCACGTCTCTACGGTCTCCATCGCTCGGCTGGCCCGAGCCGCGTGGCGGATGGGGCGCCCAATCGAACTCCATGTCCACTCCAGGAGGCCATCAGCTCGTCGCGCCCCATGGCGCGCAGGCGAAAGCCGGAGCTGTCCGCCACCGTGACGCCGCTCGCACCCGCGCCGGTCACCACAAGCCAGTGTCCTTCCGGAAACCGGCTGTTCGTCACGTCTACGAGCACCGGCTGGCCAGACGCCACGGCCCGCTGGAGCGCCTGGTAGGAGGTCACGTCGTCGCGGGCGGCCAGGCCGAACTGTCGGGCGGCCGCGACCAGGGCCGGACGAGAGACTAGTCCGAGGCTCGGAGTGATGCCGTTGCCAAGGGCCCGAAGGACATCGGCCACGCGGGCGGGAACGCCGCTGGCGCGCAGGACGGACGTCAGCGCCGCGGCCGAGCAGCTCGAGCCGCTCCACTCCCGAAACTGCGCGGAGCTGGCGTACTCTGCCGGGTCGCTCTGGCTCACGGCGACGATCGGCTCGCGGGCGCGGACCGTCGGACCGCCAGCCGAGCGCGCCAGCTCGCGACGAGCGACCAGGGCGAGCGCCCGGACGAACGACACGTCAGGCCGGGTGACACCTCGCAGAGCGCGCCCCGGCACGGACGCGCCGCGCATCGCGGGTCTGGCACTGCGCGGCGTCGAGGTCAGGACCGTGGCGGCCAGCGCGGTGTCACCGGGCGGGCTCACTTAGCGCCTGCCATCGTTGACAATCGTCCGCAGGAGCTGCATTCTGGCGCCGACGAGCTGGGCCAGGGCGTTGTAAGTCAGGTTGGTGTCGGTCAGCATCACCATCTCCTGGTCGATGTCCACGTTGTTCCCGTCCTGGCGACGGGTGGTGCCGGTGAGCTGGACGACGTCCGCCTGAAAGGCCGGCTGGTCGCCGTCAGGCGCTGCGCTCAGAGAGGTCTGGACCAGCGCGGGACCATCGGCGCGGCTTATCGCCCGCTGGAGGGCCTGCTCGAAGTCAACGCGCGACGCCTTGAAGTTGGGCGTGTCTACGTTGGCAATGTTGTCGCCGATGACGCGCTGGCGCAGCGACAGAGCGTCCAGCGCCGCCTGCAACAGGCGATCCGTCTGGGTCTGGGTCAGGTCCATGGCAGGCCTCCCGCGACTAACAACACCCTCAACGCTTTCGTTCCGGCGGGTCGAGCCCGCCCCGCGTCACCCGACTGGCCTCCAGGCGGTAGCGAGCAGCAGCCTGCAGCACGCGCGGCACGTACCGCTGGGTCTCCGCGTACGGCGGGACGCCGCCGTAGCGATCAACCGT
>JADZDV010000126.1 GCA_020850915.1 Chloroflexota bacterium
GGGCCAGCCCCGCCAGGTCCTCGGCGTTCGAGCCCCGCCCGTGGATCCCCACGACGATCGGCAGGTGGCTCGTCTCGCCTTCCGGCGACAGATCCAGGCAGTCGAGGCCCGCCGTCTTCAACTCCTGCTTCCGCATGCCCCCACAGGCCTCCGATCTGTAGTGATGGTACTCGCTAGCCCGGTGGAGCGCGAGGAAAGCCCGACCTGCGCCGATCGGGTGTGACAGGGAGTGCGGCCTGCACCGGTAGGGGCAGGTCCCCGCAGCCTGTCCTGAAATATGCGTGAGCGGCGCCGAAGGCGCCCTGGCCGCTCTCCCAGGCGGTTCCGGGCGGTTCCGAGCGGTTCCGGGGCGGTCGAGCGAGGCTGGGGATGGCTCCCAGCGTCGTCTCCGCCACTCCGGACCCCGTCCGGGGGCGCCCGGTCCGGCCCGGGCCCGCCCAGTCCTCAGCTCAGTCCCACGCCTGCCAGCCGCGCCCGCTCCGCGGGCGGCCACCCGGCGCGCGCCTGCCAGGCCCGCCACAGCGTCCGCAGGTTGAAGGCGGTCGCCAGCAGGCTCCATTCCGACCGCACCGCCTCCAGCCCCCGCAGCAGCAGCCGCCGCGCGCCCAACTGCTCCTTCAGAATGCCAAAGACCGGCTCCGGCAACTGCTGCCGCTGCCGATACCGGGCTTTCGCCTCCGCCGTCGCCATCCGCGCCCGGTGCGCCTGCAGCCGCCGCTCTTCCGGGCCCACCTCCAGCGCCCGCCCTTGCCGCCGATCCTGCGTGCAGACCCCAAACGCCGGACAGGCCCGGCAGCCCGCGACCTCGCCCCGGTACAGCCGCGTCACCGGCCGCCCCGGGCGCTGCTTCTCGCCCCGGAACCACAGCGGCTGCCCCAGCGGACAGGTGTAGGTGTCGGTGGTCGCGTCATATTGGAAGGCTGCCTTGTGGTACGGCTGCTCCAGCGCCACCTGCTGCGCTTCCGGCAGCAGCACCGCCTGCCCCAGCGCCTCGCAGGCCGCCAGGTTCGCTCCAGAGTGGTAGCCGCCATCCGCCAGCGTCAGGGGTGTGCCCGCCCCGTTGTCCCGCGCCGCCGCGATCATCGGCGCCAACTGCGCATGGTCGTCCGGGTCGGTCACCACGTCCGCCGCCGTAATCAACAGCCCGCCGGGTGCCTTCCCCACCCGCCCCGACGGCTCCGCTGGCTCCGCTGGCGCCTCCAGCCCCCCCGCGGCAGCCGCCGCCAGCGGCGCGATCCGCGCCGGGCTCACCATCGCCTGCGCGTTGTAGCCCGCCACGATCCCCTGCCGCCCCTTCATCAACCGCGCGTCTCCGTCCGTCAGGTTCACCCGCGGCGTGCCCGACGCCGACGTCCGCGCCTTCCCGTTCTTCTCGTTCTTCCCGTTTTTCGCGCCCTTCGCGCCCTTCGCGCCGCGGGTGTCCTTGCTGTCCCTGGTGTCCCTGGTGTCCCTGGTCTTCCCCGGGGTCTTCGCCGCCTCCGCGGCCTCCTCCGCGCAGACCTGGGCCAGCGCCCGCTGCACCTGCTCCCGCAACGCCGTCTGCTCCTGCAACGCCGTCGGCAGCCGGGGTGGGACGGGCGCCTCGCCCCCCTGGTTCTGCGCCTCCAGATCCGCGATCGCCGCGTCCGTCCGCTCCAGCAGCCGCTCCAGCCCCGCCCGATCGTACGTCCGCCCCTTGGCCGCGTTGCCCGCCAGCTTCGTCCCGTCCACCGCCTGCACCGCCAGGTCCACCAGCCCGGCCCGCACCGCCGTCCGCACCGTCCGCTTCAGCAGCCGTCGCAGCTGCAGGCGGTGCGTCTGGTAGAACCGCCACAGCGTGTTGTGGTCTGGCTGCTGCTGCGCGGTCAGCCACAGGTACGGCAGCTGCTCCCGACAGGCCCGCTCCAGCTTCCGCGTCGAGCGCAGCCCAGTCATGAAGCCGTACAGCCACACCCCCAGCAGCACCCGCGGGCTGTAGCCGGGTGCTCCCCGCACCTGCCCGGCCACCGCCACCTCCAGCTCCGCCCAGTCCGCTCGCCTCAGCCCGTCGACGAACGCCGCCACAAACCGCACCGCGTGGTCGGCCGGGATCAACTCGTCCAGGGTGGGCGGCAGCAACCAGCCTTGCTCTCGGTCCAGCGGGTAGACGGACATGGCGAGACCCCTTTCGACTCGGCTGCCCCTACACTACCCCACCACCCGCCCTCGCCGGTAGCGAACATCTGTTCTGAGACAGGCTGCGGGGGACCGCCCCTACCGGTTGACGGCGCCTCCTGCAACATGTTTCGGGCGCACCCCATCCCCGCGAGCGGCTATGCGAGCGCTGACCCTTGTGATATACTGCGTCTCGCGGCCTCCCGGGCCGTGCCCGAGACCTCCAACACAAGCCTCGACACCGAGCACCATTTACTGGGGACGGCTGTACACCCAATCCGCCGCGTAGCTGGCGGGGCCGCCTTGGGGTGGTGCTTTATCGTGGGCGCGATTGGGGCGCCTTGGGCGGTGCTGTTGGGGCAGCGCCGGGAAAGGAAGTGGGAAGGGCCCTGGCATCCGTCGAGGGTCTTATGGTGGCCACGCGCCTGGCGTCGTTTTGGCGCACAGCGGGCCAGCGCGGAGGTATTGTCGGTGAAGAGTGTGGGACGACACATGATTCTGGAGCTCTGGGGCTGCCAGAATCTGAACTCGACGGAAGTCGTCGAGCGTGCGATGCGCGACGTGATCGACGCGTGTGATCTCACGCTACTGGACCTTCGGGTCTATCCGTTCACGCCGATAGGCGTGACGGGCGTGGCAGTCGTGTCAGAGTCCCACGTGATGATTCATACCTGGCCGGAGTACGGCTACGCCGCGGTTGACGTGTTCACCTGTGGCGAGCAGGCGAATCCGGTCGCGGGCCTCGCGTCACTCAAGCGCCACTTCCTGCCGGAACGCGTTCAGGTCATGGAGATCTCGCGAGGGCTGGTCGAAGCCGACGTGCTCGACAAGCGGCCCGTTCCAGTCGGTTAACTGCCTCTGGCATCCCGGCGCGCGCCACCGTCATACAGGATCAGGGGGGCGCCAGTCCGACGCACCCGCCTGCTGCACCTGGCCTGACCTGTTGTGCTCAGGCGGACGCGGGCGTGCTCACCCGCTTGCTTCGCCTAACCGGAGGTCGGTCCGACGGCACCCGCGGTTCCCGTTGACGCTGTTGAATCCTCGGCGGTGGCTGATGCCGTCGAACTGCCGGTGGCGGCGTTTGCTCCGGGAGCTTCGCCCGATGAGGCGGAGCCGGCTGTCTGGCTGCCCGTTGCCGCGGCCGTGAGTCGCTCCGCCTTCTGCTGAGCGCTCGCTCGGGCGCCCTCGAGCACCTGCTGGACCTCCCCGCGCAGATCCCGCACGGTCTGGCGCGTCTCGTCGAGCAGCGCTTCCATCCGACCGGTGTTGATCCCGAGACCGGCGGGCACCTGTTCCTCCTGGAACAGGTCGTAGATCGCCTTGCCAATGACCCCGATCAGTATTCCGAAGAGGAGCTTGAACATCGAGTACCTCCAGCTACCATGGTCCGCCAACAAGTATACGGCCCTGCTCAGGACGTCCTGGCGGAGTGCAACTCCGCGATCAGATGGTGGGTGGGCCGCGGCGCTGGGCGCGTGCTAGCTGGAGCGCAGCGCCAGCACCTGGCGGGCCCGGTCCCTCTGGGGGTCGCGGCCGTTGGCCAGATCGTCCACGGTGTTCTCGATCGGGATGTCTGGCTGGAGCCCAACGCGGTCGATGGCTGTGCCTGATGGTGCCAGCAGATGCTTCAGCGTCAGGGCAACTGCCGAGCCGTCGGAGAGCTGCTGGACGCCCACCACGCCAACGCTACCGGCTGTCTTCGCTCCGACCAGCGTGGCGATCTGATAGTCGCGGAGGGCGGCGGCGAGCAGCTCGCCGGCGCCGCTCGTCTGGCCGTCCACGAGCACGACCATCGGTACATTGACCCTGGACGACGCCGGGCGCTGATCGGTGAACTCGGCGGTCCGCTGTCCCGATCGATCGGTGCTGATGGCCAGAGGCCGCACGTCCATGAAGTAGCCCGCGACCTTCTTCGCGATGTCGGTTGTTCCGCCGACGCGGCGCAGGTCGAGAACCAAGCTCTTGAGCGTCGAGCGTGAACCGGCCAACAGCGCGCCCACGCGCTCGACGACCGTCTGGTCGCTGAGGCTTCGCACGCGCAGGAGTCCGATGCCACTGCTATCTACCGCGAGCTCGGCGGGCGGCACGTCGATGGCACGCCGGAATGCCCTCACCACGACGGGAGAGCCCTGGCGACTGACCTCTAGCTCCACCTCGGTCCCCACCTGTCCACGGATCAGGCTGGCGATCCGGTCCGCCGGTGCGGAGGTCACCGTCTCGCTGTTGACGCGAACGATCTGGTCACCCGGTCGGAGCCCCGCCTGGGCGGCTGGACTGTTCGGGATCACCTCGACGATCATCGGGTTGCCCGTCTCCTGATACGGAATCATGATGATCCCGATCGTGCCGCCGCCATCAGCCCGCCGGCGCGTGTCATCAGCGGCGATGAAGGTGGACTGTGGATCGTTCAGGCTGGCCATCATCGCCCGAACGACGGCGTAGTCCGGTCGCGCCGAGGTGGCGTAGTCCGGCATCTTGTTCTTGACCGAGTCGAACGCCTGGATGAACGACTGGAAGTCGCGCTCCGGGCTGCCGGTTGGGACCGGGAAGATCTCGATCGGCGCGGCCGCCAGGGGCGGGTACCCGGCCGCGTCAATGCTCTGGTCCACAGCGTTCGCGCCAGCGAAGATCAGACCGGCATAGTCCACGCTCTCGACGTAGTTCGTCAGCACGGCACGATAGACATTTGCGATATCTTCGTCCGTGAGGGGGGAGACAGGGCGGGGGTTGTCCTGGGAAGCCTGAGCAGCCTGGCGCCTGGCCTGAATGGCGTCCGCTCGGGCGGCGGCCTCCGGGTCTCCGCGCTGGTTCGCCGTGGTCAGGCGGTTGGCACAGCCCCCGCTCCAGAGCAGCGCGGCGGCCACGAGCGCCGTCAACCCAGCGCGAGCAGCGGTCTCAGATCTCATCCAGTACACGGCTCCGGTCCAAGTCCGTCATGTCTGTCCGGATCACACGGATTATACGGGGTGCGACGGCCGGTCCGAGTGTTGAGGTATTGCCGGGGAGCGGGAGCGCGGGAAGCCTGGGCGACGGCCGATTCCGGTACCATGCTGACGGGGGGTCCGCGCATGCCGAGAATTCGCTCGATCACGCTGGGGCTTCGTCCTCGCGGGTCTGCCGCGGACGCCGTCCGTGATGCCACGGGCTGGCTTGTCGCGGCGCGCGACCTCTTCACCATCCAGGGTTTCGACGTTCAGACCACCCGTGTGAGCCTGCCGCCCGTGGCGGAACTGGCGCCGGAGCCGGTGTCCCTCCGACGGCTCGCGCGTGAGCTCGACGCGCTGGCGGGTGTCGTCGGGGGGCCCGATTACGTGGCGCTCGGACCGCTGCGACCGGGTGATGGGGAGAAGCTGGAGCGTCTCGCGGGCGAGCTACCTGCCGCGCTCGCGGAAGCCCGTCGCGTGTTTGCCTCGATCGAGACGACCCATGCCGGGCGAGTCTCCTACCGTGCGTGTGCCGCGTACGGCCGCATCGTGCGCGCCCTCGCGGAAACGACGGCGAACGGTTTCGGCAACCTCCAGTTCACCGCCTCCGCCGGTTGCGGTCCGGACATTCCCTTCTTCCCGGTCGCGTATCACCTCTCCGATGAGCCCGCCTTCAGCGTGGCGCTCGAGGCTGCCGACCTGGCTGGCGCGGCGATGGAAGGCGACGGCTCGCTCCGCGACGCGGAGAAACGCTTCGCGGCCTCCGTTGCGACGCTCCGAGCGCGCGTGGACGACGTGGCGAGTCGATTGGTCGGCGAGACTGGCGTACGCTACGCTGGCGTCGATCTCACGCCGGCGCCGTTCCCTGAAGATGGCGCCAGCGCCGCCGGCGCGCTGGAGCGACTGGGAGTTGGCACGTTCGGCGCACCGGGCACGCTGGCGGCAAGCTCCCTCTGGACGCGCGCTCTGCGCCAGGAGGCGGCGCGCGGGACCGGCTTCGACGGCCTCATGCTGCCAGTGCTGGAGGACAGCGTGCTGGCACGCCGCGCCGGGGAGCGTAGCTACGGCTGGCACATGCTGCTGCTGTCGTCGGCGGTTTGCGGCACCGGGCTCGACACTGTGCCCCTACCCGGAGACGTGTCAGAAGAGACCCTGGCGCTCTTCGCAGCGGACGTGGCGACGCTGTCGCTCGTGATGCAAAAGCCGCTCACCTGCCGGCTGCTTCCCGTGCTGGGCAAGGGAGCCGGCGAGCGGACGACCTTTGACTTCCCGTATTTCGCCAATGGAGCGGTGCTGGACGTGACTCCCGCGAGCGGCCGGCTGCTGGCGCGCGGCCTGGCGGATGAACAGCCGTGAAGTCGCTGGTCTATCTCGTCGCGGCGGTCCTCCTGCTCATCATGCTGATCTTCTACCGCAAACGCCTGAAAGTGGCCGTGCTGCTCGGCGGAGGGGTGTACCTGGGCCTGATCGTCATCAGGATGGCCACGAAGGCGGACGATCCCGATCGGTTTGCCGAGATCGGGCTGGCGCTGCTCCTGCTCGGGTTGGTGTGGCTGGTTGTCTGGCTGTCGACGCGCCTGATCGAGCGACGGAGGGCGAAGGGAGGACCACCTACTCCGATGGGGCGACGTTTTGCTCGCCGGGCGCGACGCTGATGCCGCGCTCCTCGAGCCGCCGCTGGACGAGGCGAAGCCGCTGGGCTGTCTCGACCATCAGCGCCTGGCCATCACACCGCGCGCTGGAGCTGTGAAAGCGATAGCCCGTCGAGAGCAGGCGTGAGGCCCGTGCGACTCGCTCCACGACGTCTACAAGCTGCTGGTGGGCGCGCGTGAAGCCTGGCGGTGGCTCCACCTGTTTCAGGATCACGGCCAGCCCGGCCGCTTCCCAGCGGTGGATGGCTGCCACGTTGGCGAGATCCTCCTCCTGGCCTTCCAGCGACGCCTTGACGAACCACGCCTCATGGAGGGCCGCGGTGCGTGAGAAGACGTGCTGGGCCAGCGCGCCGTACTCGGCGAGCTGCCGCGGGTCCACCGGGGGCTTGCCTCGGATGCCGAAAAGCTGGCTGAACATCAAGGCCGTCAGGTCTGGGGGTGGTTGGGACACGATACAGAGTGCCCTGGGTGCTGTCAAGCAGCGCTCGGGCTGTCAACACGTGGTCTCACGGCGTGCACGTGCTCCATCATTCGGGCGGGGCGGCGCAGGCGGGAGCGATCTGGAGGGGAAGGAAGGTGAGCAGTGGCGGTACGGCGGGCGTTGACGATTGCCGGCTCTGATTCAGGCGGCGGGGCGGGCATTCAGGCCGACCTCAAGACGTTCTCAGCGCTTGGTGTGTACGGAGCGTCCGTGCTGACGGCGATCACCGCACAGAACACGATTGGCGTGACCGGCATTCATGAGATCCCGCGCGAGATGATCGAGGCGCAGATCGACGCGGTCCTGGCCGATATTGGCGCGGATGCGGTGAAGACAGGCATGATCGCCAGCAGCGAGATCATTGACGCGGTGGCCGAGCGGGTCCAACGGCACGGCGTGACGCGGCTCGTGGTGGACCCGGTGATGGTCGCCAAGAGCGGCGACTCGCTGCTTCATCCCAGCGCCGTGGAGACCCTACGGCGGCGGCTCATTCCACTCGCGGCGGTGGTCACCCCGAACCTGCCAGAGGCAGAGACGCTCACCGGCCGAGCGATCGCGACGCTGGCAGAGATGCGCGACGCGGCCCAGGCCATCGCGGACCTGGGCGCTCGGGCGGTGGTGGTCAAGGGCGGCCACCTGGCGGGCCCCGCGATCGACGTCCTGTTCGACGGGCAGCACTTTCACGAGCTGAGCGCGGAACGGGTCCAGACGCGCAACACGCATGGCACGGGCTGCACGTTCGCCTCCGCCATCGCCGCCTTCCTGGCACGGGGAGAGACCGTGCCGTTAGCCGTGGCGCAGGCCAAAGAGTACCTGACCGGAGCGATCCGCAACGCCTATGATGTCGGCGCCGGCCACGGTCCGGTGCACCACTTCTGGCGGTGGTGGTCGGCCTGATCAAGGCGGAGACGCATGCCGTCGCGCGGGTGTATGACTGGGGCATTGACGCCACATACACCCGGCGTTTGCTACTGTAGACGAGATGGGCGATAGCGTCGGGTGAGGCGGGACTCGCGGCCACTTCGGATGGCAGGCTCCGAGGTTGCCACGCCTGGAGGGCACAATGGCTCAGTCGATTGGTCCGGGCCGATGGCGTGCAGTTGGGCCGTTGGCCTGGCTGGCGTGCCTGGTGTTGGTTCTGGCGGTAGTCGGCAGTCTCGTACGTGTCGTTGGAGCCGCGGCCGCTGACGATCAATCGATCGCCTATGTGCCGCGACTGCCGGAGATGACTGAACTCCTCGGCGTAAACCTACCAGGGTACAACGTAACGCCTGGCAAGGCAGAGGACGGGACGTGGGGTCTGACGGCTGATTACCTGCTCGCCCCGACCGGCGTGAGTGCGCGGTACGAGCTGTTCGTCGCCGCCAGCGTGTTGACCTCGCCGACCGAGGCGGCCCAGTTCTTCCGAGACCGAGCGGGTGGTCTGGAGACTGGCAACGAGCGGATGTCCGTGAGCGCCGAGCCTGTCGTGGCGCAGCGGTACCGGCTGGACGAGCTGCGGGAGTACCGCCTGATCTACGTTGGCCCCTCGAGCGGGCAGCGGGTTAGCAGCTACATCAGACTGGCGAGGCTCGGCCGATCGGTGACGATGGTCCAGGCGATTGGCAACCCGGAAGCCGATGACCGCGGCGCGATGGACAACGATCGCGCCTTGGCGCTGGCCCGGACCTTCGAGCTGGTGCTCGGGAGAATGCTCTGGTATCCGTCCGATCCGGCGCATGCCACGCCCGGCCTGGACGCGCTGGCGCGCGAGTGGGGTCGGCATGGCTTCACGATCAGCGTCGAACCGACAGGCCACGGCGAGGCGTCCTGGCGAGTCTATCGCTGGTGCAAAGACAATCCAAACCCACCGTGCGACGACATGGTTGGCAATCAGATCGTGAATGGCGGCTGGGCCAAGGTGCTCTTCTACTACGTCGAAGGACAGACCGCGGAGGGCGTCGTGATCGGCAGCGCCGCGTCGGACGTCCTGGCACTGGGGCCGGCCACCCTGACGCTACAGCCGTATGGCATGGCCCGGCTGGAGCAAGCGGGCCGCCAGATCGATCTGTGCGGGCCCGATTACCCGCGACTCGCGCCCGAGTCGGTGCGCAGGCAGTCGCCCTGCGGCGCCTAGCGCTACGCCGCCTCGATGGAGTCTGGTCGGCGTCAACAGCGTCGTCAGAGTCCCGTCGACGTGCGGCTGGAAACTTCCCAGCGCTGGCGACCCGGGGACTCCTGGCAAGCCTGGCAACGACTGCGCACAGCACAGCGAGATCCTACCGACCGAGTCGACGTTCAACGCGCTCAAGTCGTCGCCCTGGCAGTTGGAGCCCACGACCTTCAGCCTCTCTGGACTGACGTCGAGGGCGTATCGTCCTGCACAACCGGCCTCGTGGGTGTCCCATTCCGCGCCATCCCAACCAGGAGGCCTTGTCGCGGACCCCCGAGGCAGCAGTAGCCGCGCACTCGCCGAACGCCCGGATCGCCAGCACGCGGGACCGAGAGGGATCTGGCGCCCTCCAGACAAGCGCGATCCGGCTCACGCGCCGACGAGCAGGGCTTCGGGATCCTCGATCAGC
The DNA here is from genome assembly GCA_020850915.1 of Chloroflexota bacterium. Next base: position 9,752 of record JADZDV010000126.1, read on the forward strand.
GACTTGACGCGCACGAGAAACTGCACTGCCTCGGCGCCGTCGACCAGCCGGTGATCGTAGCTCAGCGCCAGGTA
>JADZDV010000127.1 GCA_020850915.1 Chloroflexota bacterium
GGGGGTGCTGGCGGAGCACATCCTCCACGTCCTCCGGCCAGACCTTCAGACCGGACGGCAACGCGATGAGATCCTTCGCTCGCCCCACGATCTTCACGTAACCATGGGCGTCGATCTCCGCCAGGTCCCCGGTGGAGTACCAGCCGTCCCTCAGCACCTCCGCCGTGCGCGCCGGGTCGCGCCAGTAGCCGCGCATCACGTTCGGCCCGCGCACCAGCAGCTCACCATCCCCGCTGAGCCGCGGCTCGACGTCCCGCAAGGCGCGGCCCACGCTGCCGAGCGGCGTGCGGCCGTCCGGCGAGCCGAGGGTGATGACCGGCGAGCACTCGCTGGTGCCGTAGCCCTGGACCACCCGGACGCCAAAGCGCTCCCAGAGGCGATGAGTCTCCTCCGGCAGCGCGGCCCCACCGGACAGCAGCAAGCGAAGGTGGCCGCCCAGCTTCTGATGGAGCGGCCAGAAGACCCACCGCCGCGCCGGGAGCGGCAGGCGGCGCGCCAGCGCGTACATTGCCCGGAGCAGCCGGGGCGGCAGCCGCCGGGCGAGCTGCTCCTCCAGGGCACGGCCCAGCAGGAGCAGGATCTGGGGCACCACCACCATGTGGGTAATCCGCTGCTCCACCAACACCCGCTGCACGTCCGCCGCCCGCCGACTCGGGACGTAGTGGACGGCCGCGCCGCTGGCCAGGGTGTGGAGCAGGCCGGTCAGCTCCAGCAGGTGCGAGAGCGGCAGGATGCTGGCGAGCCGACAGGAGCTATCCAGAGGGACCCGCTCGGGAATCGCGTCAACCTGCGAGCAGAGATTGGCATGGCTGATCATGCAGCCCTTCGGCGTGCCGGTCGTGCCGGAGGTGAACATCAACGCGGCCAGCTCCTCCCCGGGCCGGGCCCAGGGAGGGGTCGCTGTCTTGCCGCCACGGCTGCCCGGCTCCCACCACTCGGTGACCTCCGCGCCGCGCGCCCAGGCGGGACGCTCGCCGTAGCCGGCGACGATGGCGCGCGGCTCGACGGCCGCCAGCACGCGCGCGCCGCCCTCCGGGTTCATCTCGCGGTCGAACGGCACCGCCACCGCGCCGAGCCGCCAGATGGCGAAGAGGTAGACTGGCGTCTGCCAGTGGTTCGGCGCCCACAGCACCACGCGGTCGCCCTCGCCCACGCCGAGCTCGGCCAGCTCCGCGGCCAGACGGTCGGTCAGGTCCAGGAGCTGCCGACCGGTGAGGGTGCGCCAGACGAGCCCGTCCTGGCCGCCGACGGCCGGCGCGTCCGGGTAGGCTCTGGCCCGGGCCTGCAACAGCTCGTACAGATGCGCGAACACCCTGGACCTCCCGCGATTCCGACCGGTGGCGGGAGGCGACCGATTCCGAGCGCCCCGTCTCTGCTGAGACGCGCTCGGCAGACGACCGCGCCGCCGAACGGACTAGAGGATAGGCCTTCGTCGACACAAGAGTAACACGAAGGCAACGTGACGAGAGTGTGATGCGAACGGCGCTCCATGGAACATGGTTTGCCGCGGACCAGGGGTGGCGAGCGAGCGCTTCAAACGGCAACGTGCCGTTGACCTTGGTCAACGCCGGCCGCGCACCAGCAGTGGCAGACTACCCTGTGTGTCGTGCGCTGAGTCCGTGAGGAGGAGTCATGTGTATACCGCGGATGGCGATCCCAGTGTTGGGGATCGTGTTGCTGCTCACGCCGACCGCGAGCCTGGCTGCTCGGGGGCGCTTCTACGTCGCACTGGGCGACTCCGTCGCCGAGGGCGTCGCGGCAACCGACTACTACGGCTACGTCCCGAGGTTCAGGTCGGAGCTGGAGCGGTTGCACGGACCCGTCGAGCTGCTGAACGTCGCTCGTGGTGGGGTTCGCAGCCACGAGCTGATCGTGCAAGCGCGTGGCGACCCGGCGGTGCGCAACGCGCTCAGGCGGGCCAATGTGGTGACGATCAGCGTTGGCGGGAACAACCTGCTCGCCTGTGGCACGGAGAACTTCGCGGTCATCGCCGTGGTGTGCGCGGAGAGCGGCGTCGCCGCGTTCCACGCCGACTGGCCAGAGCTGCTCGCGGAGCTGCGCACCGGCAGCCCCACGAGCCTCAGTACCACGGCCAACATCCTCGCGACCACCGTCTACAACCCCTATCCCGGCGACGATCCGCGCTACGCCGAGGCGGAAGCGTACGTCGAGCGGATCAACGCGGAGATCCGTGACCCCGCCCTCCAGGCCGCCTACGGCTATTCCGTCGTGGACGTGCACGACGACTTCGCCGGCCGGCTCCCGGACGGCCGCTGGAAGGTCTGCGCCTGGCTCGCCTTCTGCCTGGGCCTGCGCGACCCGCACCCAACCGACGCCGGCCACGAGGAGATCGCCCGTCTGCACACCGCGGCCTACGCCGCGCGGGTCGCGCGCACGGGGATTTCTCAGAGCACCCTACAGTTGGTTGGTCCGCCTCTGTTTGGCGGCCTCCTACCGGGTGATCCCTCCCAGCGTCAGACCCGTAGGATCCTGCCGATCTTGTCGTACACGCCGTCCGGGCAATCGAGGTCCTTGTAGACGTTGCAGGCGTTCAGATCCTCGGGATTCGGGCAGATCGGAACGTCCTGCTCCCGCTGCCGCTCGAGGACACGTTCGCGCCTGAGCGGGTGGAAGTCGCGCCCCTGGACCTGGCGGCATAGGGCGCGGGCGTGACAGACATACGGTCTGCCACAGGACGTGCCAGGCGGGCCGGCGCTGGCGTCCTGGGTGACAAATGTCCCGGTTTATTCGGGACAAATGGAAGCGCCGGGCGCGCGGCGGCAGGTCTACGATGCGGGTGCGGGGACGGAGTCTCTGCAACGTGAGCGATTCGGGCGAGCCGACGAGTCTGGCAAGGCGATCGGTCCGTCTGGTCCTGGAGGTGCTACAGGTTGATTGACCCCAGACGAGTCCGGCGCGGCGAGTAAGCGGGAGCGGTCACCAGGGCCAGCCAGGGACGCGGCCCAGCACTGAATGCTCGATCCCCCCGATTGAGGCCGGCAGGATTCTCGATCGAGACAGCGGAAGCTCCGTTCAGACAGGGAGAGCAATGGTTGCTCTCCCTGTTTTTGTGCTTCCGGGAAGGCCTGTCGGGGCGCGACGCGGCCCGCGCACGGGCTGATCGCGAGGAGCGCCGCTTCGGAGTGGGATGGCTGGTCTACAATGCGAACGAGACTCGTGACCCCGGAGTTCAGGGCCGCTCCCAGCGTGGGAAGGTGCTCGGGCGGGGATGTCACAACGTTGGAGAAGCGCTCAATGGATGAATTGCTGAACTACATCGGCGGCGAGTGGCGGCGGACCTCGGCTGGTAAGACACTGTCGAACACCAATCCGGCTCACTCGGATCGCGTGATCAACCTCTCCCAGGTCTCCACCGCGGACGAGGCGATACGGGCAATCGACGCGGCAGAGAAGGCGTTCCCCGCCTGGGCGGATGCGCCGTCGCCGGAGCGCGGCAAGATCGTCCTGAAGGCGGCGCAGATCATCGAGGACCGCAAGGTCGAGATCGCCCGTGCGCTGACCACGGAGGAGGGCAAGATCCTGCCCGAGGCGATCGGCGAGCTGGATCGCGGTCTGGCGAACATGTACTTCGCCGGCAGCGAGGGCACGCGGATGCATGGCCAGACGATCCCGTCAGCCGTGAGGAATGTGCTGATCTACACCGAGCGGGCGCCGCTGGGCGTGGTCGGCATCATCACCCCCTGGAACTTCCCGTTCTGCATCCCGGCCTGGAAGATCGCCCCGGCTCTGGTGGCAGGCAACACGATCGTCTTCAAGCCGGCCTCGCTGGTGCCCTGGTGCGCGCAGCTCCTGGTCCAGGCGTTCGAGGAGGCCGGTCTGCCCAAGGGCGTGCTCAACCTGATCACCGGCCCTGGCGGCGCCGTCGGCAACGCGATCGTGGACGATCCGCGGGTCAAGGCGATCAGCTTCACCGGCTCGAACGCGGTCGGCAACGCGCTGTACGCCCAGGCGGCGAAGCGCATGTGCAAGGTGCAGCTCGAGCTGGGCGGCAAGAACCCGGTCATCGTCCTGGACGACGCCGACCTGCCGCGGGCCGCGGCCGATGTGGCGACCGGCGCCTGGGGCTCGAGTGGCCAGCGCTGCACCGCCACCAGCCGGGCGGTCGTGCTGGAGCCGGTCTACAAGGAGTTCGTCGAGCTGGTAGCCGACAAGGCCGAACAGATCGTCACCGGCGACGGTCTGGAGCAGGGCATCACCATGGGTCCGATCGTCGATCAGAGCCAGATGGAGACGGTCCTCAGCTACATCAAGAAGGGCCAGGAGGACGGCGCCACCCTGCTGCTGGACGGCAGCACGCCGAGCAAGCCGAGCCTGCGCGAGGGCTACTTTGTGGAGCCGACGATCTTCACGGACGTCAAGCCGAACATGACCATCGCCCAGGATGAGATCTTCGGCCCGGTCCTCTCGATCATGCCCGCCAGGGATTTTGACCAGGCGATCGCATACGCGAACGACGTCCGCTACGGCCTGTCGTCGTCGGTCTACACGCGAGACCTCGGCAAAGCGCTGTCCTACGCCAGGCGCAGCGAGGCGGGCATGCTGCACGTCAACATCCCGACCCTTGGCGGCGAGGCGCAGGTGCCGTTTGGCGGCATCAAGGCGAGCGGCCTCGGCAGCCACGAGTGCGGCGAGGCAGGCTTCGAGTTCTTCACCGACGAGCGCATCGTCTACGTGGCCGGGTAGCCGTTACTCCCAGCACGTACGCCAGAGATGGTGAGGATCGCCCTGACTCCCGCGGGAGCCAGGGCGATCCTCTTTCGCCCCTGGCCGGCGTCCACGACCTCCCTCGAGTCCTCGAAGTCCGTTCGGTCATCCCCCGCCACCCCGGCCTTCAGACCTCCACATCCACAAAACTCATCCCCACCTCTACCGAGGGGTACGCCACGCACAGTAGCACCGGCCGATCGCCGATGTTCCTGAGCCCGTGGACCACGTTCGCCGGCGCCACGAAGGTCAGCCGGCGCCCCCGGACCTCGATCCGCTCGTCGCCGCGGAGAATCCGCACGTCCCCGTCCAGGACGGTCACGGACTCCTCCACCAGGTGGGTGTGCGGACGGACCACGCCGCCGACGTCAACCGTGACCATGCCCTGGGTGATGGCGCCAGAGCCGTACTTCCGATCCATCACCAGCAGCCGGGTCAGACCTGGATAGGGCGAAACCGGCTCCAGCTCGTCGTGGAACACGATGTTCATAGAGGACCTCCATGTCCAACTGGGTGTGGCGCGTGCCGCCCCGGGGTGGGCAGGCAGGCGCTCGTGCTCAGCCCCCCGCGATCTCCTCCAGGCTGCGCTCGCGCGTCTCCTCGCCCAGCAGCCAGACGATCGTCGCCCCGATGAGCATGACCGCCATGAACGCCAGGAAGACGGTCTGGTCGCCGCCGAACAGGCCGATCTGGACGGCGATGCTCAGCGGCGCGACGATCGCGAACAGGCGGCCGATCGCCGCCGCGGCGCCGGCCCCCGTGCCGCGCAGGCGGGTCGGGTACAGCTCCGGGGTGTAGGCGTAGACGACACCCCAGGCGCCGAGGTTGAAGAAGGAGATGACCGAGCCCCAGATCAGGATCGCCGTGACGTCCTTCGCCTCCAGGGCCACCTGGCCGAAGAAGTACGCGCCGACAGCGCACAGCAGCAGGAACGCGACCAGGGTGGGCTTCCGGCCCAGGCGCTCCACCAGGTACGCCGCGGCGAAGTAGCCCGGTATCTGGGCCACGGCGATGATCAGGTTGAAGAGCAGCGCCTGGTCCAGGCTGAAGCCCTTGCGGACGAACTGGAGCGGCAGCCAGAGGAAGATGCCGTAGTAGGAGAAGTTCATCGTCGCCCACATGACCCACAGGACGACGGTGCGCTTGAGGAAGATGCCGGCGAACAGCTCGCGGAAGGCAACCCTGGGGAGCGGTTGAGTCAGGCGATGCGACGGCCACTCACGCGCCTTGCCATACTGCTTCACGCCGGACGCCTGTTCCACCGAGCGCACCACCTGCTCGGCCTCACGCAGGCGGCCGCTGGCCGCCAGGAACCGCGGCGACTCGGGCAGGCCGCGCCGGACGACGAAGACGTACAGCGCCGGCAGAGCGCCAGCCAGGAAGGCCACCCGCCAGCCGAAGCTCGGGATCAGCAGGAAGCCGATCAGGGCGGCCAGGACGGAGCCGTAGGCCCAGAAGCTCTCGAGCAGGACCACCATCCAGCCCCGCCGCGTCCGCGGCGCGAACTCCGAGACGAGGGTGCTCGCGACCGGCAGCTCGCCGCCCAGGCCGATGCCGGCCAGGAAGCGCATCAGCATGAGCATGCCAGCGCCGTTCGAGAGGGCCGAGAGCCCGGTGAAGATGCTGTAGATCAGCAGCGTCGACTGGAAGATCGCCTTGCGGCCGATCCGGTCGGCCAGCAGGCCGGCGATCGTGGCGCCGACGAACATGCCGAGCAGGTTGATGCTGTTGATCCAGGTGCTCGTCGTCGGATCGAGCGACCACTCGCGGCTGACCGCCGCGACGACCGAGCCGACGATCAGGATGTCCGCCGCGTCGAACATCCAGCCGAGGCCGGCCACGGTGAGCAGCTTCCAGTGGAAGCGCGAGAGTGGGACCGCGTCGAGACGAGCGGTGAAGTCGGCGACCGCCATCGCTAACGCTCCTCGTCGATGAGATAGCGGGGTCGGTGAAGGGTGTCCGAATGGTGAGGTGCTGTCGAGCCGCGCGGGGACAATCCTAGATCGTTTCTGGACGTAACTCAACCCAGCCGCGCGGTCGTGCGCCCCTACGCCGACCGTTCCAACAGAAGTCAGTCGTCGCGACGACGCCGGCAATATTGTCCGCGCCTGAGAGGTTGGGCTACTTTCCGTACTATGGCTACCGCACGCGTCCTGCCGCGCCCGCGACTCGCCGCCCACGCGGGAATGGGCTCCGCGGGACTCGTCGCCACCCGGACCGCCCGCGTCGTCGCGGAGCGCGACGGCTTCGAGACGGAGTGCGGCGCGCGCCTCGGGCCGATCGACATCGCCTATGAGACGTACGGCGTTCTGTCGCCGGCGCGCGACAACGTCATCCTCGCTCTGCACGCCCTCTCCGGCGACGCCCACGCGGCCGGCTACAGCGTGGACGTCAACGCTCCAAGCGCCGTGGACGGCGTGGGGGCGGATGAAAAAGGCATCAAACCGCGCGGCGGGCTTGGCTGGTGGGACGGCATGATCGGGCCCGGCAAGGCCTTCGACACGAGGCGGTACTTCGTCATCTGCTCGAACGTGCTCGGCTCCTGCCGCGGCTCTACCGGCCCGACCTCGATCGATCCCGCCACTGGGCGCCCCTACGGATCCCGCTTCCCCATCCCGACCGTTGGCGACATGGTGCGCACCCAGCGGCTGCTGCTCGAGCAGCTTGGGATCCAGCGGCTGCTCGCCGTCTCTGGCGGCTCGCTCGGCGGGATGCAGGCGCTCGAATGGGCCGTGCGCTTCCCGGCGATGGTCGCGAGCTGTATTCCGATCGCCACCTCGCAGGCCCTCTCCGCCATGGGGATCGCCTGGAACGAGATCGGCCGCCAGGCGATCGTGCACGACCCGGCGTTCCAGGGCGGCGACTACTACGACGGCCCGGGGCCGTCGGCCGGGCTGGCCATTGCCCGGATGGTCGGCCACGTGACCTACCTGAGCGACCAGAGCATGGCGGCCAAGTTCGGCCGTCGCCTGCGCCAGCGCGAGCGGCTCGCCTACGACTTCTCCACCGAGTTCGAGGTCGAGAGCTACCTGCGCCACCAGGGCGAGAGCTTCGTGCGGCGCTTCGACGCCAACAGCTACCTCCTGCTCAGCAAGTCGATCGACTACTTCGACCTCGCGGCTGGCCACGGCGGCGGCTCGCTGGCGCGGGCAGTTGAAAAGGCCCGCGCCCGTTGGCTGGTCATGTCGTTCACCTCAGACTGGCTGTATCCGCCAGCCGACTCGAAGGCGCTGGTAGAAGCGCTGCGGAGCGTCGGCGCCGACGTCCGCTACCACAACCTCCGCTCCAGCTACGGGCACGACGCCTTCCTGCTGGAGGAGGCGCGCCAGACGACGCTGATCCGCCGGTTCCTGCGGCGCGTCGAGGCGAGCGAGCACGAGGCCGGTCACGGAACCGTGCGAGGCGGCTAAACTTCCAAGACCCCGACATGGGACAGCGGGTGGTGTGCCGAACGGTGACCAGTATCTCCCAACCGAGAGGGAAAGCAGGTGAGTCAGTTGAGTGACGAGAGCTCTACGAACGGCGCGGCGCCGCGAGCGTACGGCTTTGACACCCGGGCCATTCACGCCGGGCAGCGGCCAGACCCGGCGACGGGCGCGCGGGCAATGCCGATCTACCAGACGACATCGTTCGTCTTTGACAGCCCAGACCACGCCGCCAGCCTGTTCGCGCTGCAAGAGTTCGGCAACATCTACACCCGCATCATGAACCCCACCACCGGGGCGTTCGAAGAGCGGATGGCCTCCCTTGAAGGTGGCATCGGCGCGCTGGCCGCGGCGTCTGGCCAGGCGGCCCAGTTCATGTCCGTCTTCACGATGATGGAGCCGGGCGACCACATGGTGGCCGCCTCCACGCTCTACGGCGGGACGTTCACCCAGTTCGTCCACACGTTCCGCAAGCTCTCCATCGACATCACCTTCGTCGATCCGGACGATCCGGAGAACTTCCGCAAGGCGATCACGCCGAAGACGCGAGCGATCTACGGCGAGACCATCGGCAACCCCGGCGCGAACATTCTCGACCTCGAGACGGTCGCGAAGATTGCAAACGAGGCCGAAGTGCCGCTCATCGTGGACAACACCTTCGCCACCCCGTACCTCTGCCGGCCGATCGACTGGGGCGCCACGGTGGTGGTGCACTCCGCCACGAAGTTCATCGGCGGCCACGGCAACTCCATCGCCGGCGTGATCGTGGACTCGGGCAAGTTCAACTGGCAGAACGGCAAGTTCGCCTCCGTTGCCGCGCCGTCTGGCGCCTACCACGGGCTGGACTTCCCGGGCACCTTCGGGCCGCTGGCCTACATCTTGAAGGTCCGCACCGAGGCGCTGCGCGACATCGGTGCCTGCCTCTCGCCGTTCAACGCCTTCCTGCTGATGATCGGCCTGGAGACGCTCTCCCTGCGGATGGACCGCCATTGCGCCAACTCCCTGGCCGTCGCGAAGATGCTCCAGGAGCACGAGGCGGTCGAGAGCGTCAGCTACCCGAGTCTTCCCGGCAGCCCGTACGCCTCCCTGGCGCAGAAGTACCTGCCGAAGGGCGCGGGCGCGGTGTTCACCTTCGTGCTGAAGGGCGGCCGCGAGGCTGGACGACGCTTCATCGAGAAGCTCGAGCTGTTCTCCCACCTGGCGAATGTGGGCGATACCAAGTCGCTGGTGATCCATCCCGCCACTACCACCCACCAGCAGCTCAGCGATGACGAGCTCCGAGCGGCGGGCGTGGATCCAGGCATGGTACGCCTTTCGATCGGTCTGGAGGAGATCTCCGACATCCTGGACGACCTCGACCGGGCGCTCAAGGCGAGCCAGGTCGGGACGGGCGCGGCCGTTCGCGTGTGACAGAGCCCGGCGCGGCGGCGAGGTCCCAGGACGAGGCCACGATCAAGCGGATCTTCGGCTACGCCCGGACCATCGCCGTCGTCGGGCTCTCGCCCAACTCTCAGCGCGCCAGCTTCTTCGCCGCCCAGTACCTGCAGTACCGGGGCTACCGGATCGTGCCGGTCAACCCGACAGTTGACGAGGTGCTCGGCGAGCGCTCGTATCCGAGCCTCGAGTCGATCCCCTTCCCGGTGGACGTGGTGGACGTCTTCCGCACCCCGTCTGCCGTGCCGGCCATCGCGGAGTCAGCCATCAAGATTGGAGCAAAGGCGCTCTGGCTCCAGTTCACCGTCATTGCTCCCGAGGCGGCCTCGCGCGCAGCCGCCGCGGGGCTGGACGTGGTGATGGACCGCTGCCTGAAGATCGAGCACGGCCGCTACTCTGGCGAGATGCGCTGGCTCGGTCTCTCCACAGAGGTCCTCAGCGCGAAAAAACCCCCCGTCCGCCGGCCGGGGGTGCGGGCGAACGAGCTGTAGAGGGGCGCATGCCACGCGATTGCGAGACGATCTGACCAGCGCAGTAACAACGGCGCTCGAAGAGCTACCGGAGGTAGCGGTTCACACCGTTCGTAAGCACGCTCGTGTGTCTGATCGCGAGGTGGACCTCGCTATCGAAGGCGAGATCACAGGGCGACCGGTTCGTCTCCTCGTGGATACGCGGGCGGCTGGGAACCCGCGCGATGTGCACCAGGCGGTCCGGGAGCTTGTCGATCCGCGGCGGCTGGACCAGCCGGTGGCGGACGTGCCACTGTTCGTCGCGCCAGTGATCACGCAACGGAGCTGAGAGCTGCTCCAGGAGCACAGAACCGGCTGCTGGGATGAGGGCGGCAGTCTCTGTCTGGATGTGCCCTGGGCGTACCTCCGCATCGACCGGTCGCCACGGCGCGGGCAGCCCCGCCCTCGGCTGGTCCATCTGTGCCTACGGCGTGCTGTTCGACGGCGGCAGCGTTAGGGGCGTCCTACATCGATGTCGATTCCCGATGAAGAACTCGCGCTGGCGGCTTGTCTTCATCGCACTCAGCATCTTCGTTATCAAGCTCATCCTTGTCGGAGTACCCGAGCTCGTCATCACCGTTCTGACCGGGGGTGTTAGAGCTCGCGATCCCACGTTGCGCCCACGTCCAGCTATGAGCCGGTCGGTCCTCATGGGAGGCCGATGGCGAGGTGTCAGCATCCGGCCGACCCAGCAGCTATCCACTGAGCAGAGAGCGCCCGCCCTGCTTGACGATCGGACAGCAGCCTGCTACGGTCGAGGTTTGAAGTGCGCGACAGCGTGAGATTGGAGGGGCCGATGGCCGAGCAGGAGCAGGTAGACATTCTCATCGAGGGCGGGTCGTACGTCACGATGGACGCGACCCGCCGGATCATCCGGGATGGGGCGGTGGCGATCAAGGGCGATCGCATCGCGGCGATCGGCAAGCGCGACGAGCTCCGGCAGCGGTACCGGGGGGCGCGCACGATCGACGCCAGCAGCCGGGTGACGTTCCCGGGGCTGGTCAACTCACACATCCACTTCTATCACAACATGCATCGCGGCATGGCGCCCGACAACCTGGACGGGAACGACTGGTCGAACTTCGTCCACGCCAACGTGGCGCCCGTTCTGACGGCCGAGGACGAGGTCTGGGCCGGCTACCTGGTGCTGCTGGAGATCATGAAGTCTGGCAGCACCACCTTCCTGGCCGCCGGCTCGTACAACCCGAACCCGGTCATGGAGGCGATTCCGCGGGTGGGCCTGCGCGGCTTCGAGGGGCGGCGGACGTACGACTACGTCCACCTCGGCCACCAGGCACTGGTGGACAGCACGGAGAAGTGCCTGCGTGAGAACGAAGCGGTCATGGAGCGCTTCGCGGAGGGGTTTGACAACGGGCGGATCAAGCCGTGCGTGAACATCGTCGGCCTGGGGCGGGTGACGGACGAGTTGATCGTCAAGTCCAAGGAGTTGGCCGACCGCTACGGCGCGGTCCTGAACATGCACCAGTGCGCCTTCCCGGAGGAGGTCCAGAGCATCAAGGAGCGGACTGGGACGACGCCGATCAAGCACCTGGAGCGGCTGGGCGCGCTGGGCCCCAACGTGGTGCTGGTACACATGGTCCACGTGACGGACGAGGAGATCGAGATCCTGGCGCGGACGAAGACCAACGTCGTCCACAATCCAGGCACGGCGCTGAAGATCATGTACGGGATGGCGCCGTACGGGAAATTCCCGGAGATGATCAAGGCGGGCGTGAACGTGGCGCTCGGCACGGACGCGGGGGATTGCGCGAACTTCATGGATATCGTGCGAGCGATGTACCTGGCAGCCGTCTGCTACAAGGACATCCGCTTTGACCCGAACGTGATGGGTGTGGAGACGGCGCTCCAGATGGCGACGCTGAATGGCGCGAAGGCGCTGGGGCTGGCGGACCAGATCGGCTCGCTGGAGGTTGGCAAGAAGGCCGACCTCGTGCTGTTCAACTCCGACACGCCGGAGTGGCAGCCGCTCTACTGCGAGCCGTACAACCTGGTGCTCTCGGCCTGCGGGGACACCTGCGACACGGTGATCGTGGACGGGAAGATCCTGATGGAGGGGCGCCAGGTCAAGACGATCGACGAGGCCGAGGTGATTGCAAAGATCAAGGAGCTCAGCAAGGGGATCGAGGCGCGCAGCGGCGTGAAACCGCCGACCACCTGGCCAATTGTCTGAGAGCAGCCGGGGCGGAGAGCAGGAGGGCCGGGAACGAATTCCCGGCCCTCGTCGCTTCTAGGCTCCAATCTCCCTGGTCCATTGCTCGGTCCAGGCGGCCTTGACGCCGGCCAGCTCCTTCCAGGGCGCCTGGACCCAGTTCTTGAACGTCTTGTCCAGTGAGGTGGGATCCTGGAGAGCGCGTGAGTCCGGACCGTACTGGACGTCCTTGTTGGTGGCGTAGTAGCCGGGGAAGAACTTGTTCCAGGCCTCCTGGTTCTTCGCGTCGGCCGCGCAGTTCAGGTACGTCCACGCCTCGGCCTGGCCGTTCTTCACCTTCATCATGCAGATGTTGAGCATCGGGCTGCCCGGGGTCGGCAGCTTGAAGACGATGTTCTTGGCCCCGGAGGCCGCCACGCCGTTCGTCCGACCGTCCGTCCAGACGGCGATGTCCACCTCGCCCCGGGTCAGCGCGGTGCCAGGATCGGCGTTGCTAACGTAGAACTTCGGAATGTACTGCTTCATCTCCTTCATCCGGTTGATGAAGGGGGTGAAGTTCTGCAGGCTGCCCCCTAACTCGCGGTTGATGAGCCAGCTCACCACCAGGCCGTCGGTGTTGGAGAGGTGCGGGTACATGACGGCACGGCCGAACTCGCCCTTGGCGACCCGCTCGGTGAACTCCACCCAGCTCGAGGGCGGGTTCTTGATCTTGTCGCTGTTGTAGGTAATACCATCGCGGCCGCCGTCGAAGCCGAAGGACCAGCCATCGTACGAGTCTTTGAAGATCGGCAGGATGCCGGCGAGGTTTGGGACCTTGCTCGGGTCGATCCTCTCGATGATGCCAAGCTCGACGTTCTGGTAGACCTCGGCGTCCGTGCCGAGGATCACGTCGAAGGCCGGCTTGTCCTTGGTCGCCATGATCTTCTGCTGGAAGTCGTTCGGCGCCCCGACGACGATGTCGACGTCGCCGCCGATGGCCTGCTTGTAGCAGGGCACAACGCCCGCCTGGAGGCCGTCCACCCAGACGCCGGCGAAGGAGCCAGCAGTGATCTTGGCGCCCGTCTTTGCCACGGCGGGAGCGGCTTGCGGGGCTGCAGCCGCGGGTGAGGCGGCGGGTGAGGCGGCCGGAGCAGCGGCGGCCGGCGAGGCGGCGGGAGCAGCGGCCGCCGGCGAGCTCGCCGGCGCGGCGGGCGCGGCCGGCTTGGCGGCCTCGGGGGGTTTCGGCGCTTCGGCCGGCTTGGCCGGCGCGGTGGTTGGGGCTGGCGCGGGGGCTGGGCTGCAGGCAGCCAGCAGCGCGGCGCCGGTGGTCAGGCTCATCAGTTGCAGGAACTGGCGGCGGGTGGAGCTAGCAGGCACGGTTCGTCACCTCCACGAGAAAGACATTCAGAGCAGCGATCGCCCCGGAAAGGCGCTTCGGCGAGCCTCCCACCCGGGCGAGCGACGACGGTTACCTGGAGGCGATGGTAGGGCGGACACAAGAAGGTGTCAAGGAATACGGCGGCAGAATACGGCGGCAGGGGACGATATGGGGACGAGCCCGCGGGATAGCACCGAGAGGTGAGCGGTGAGGGCGGCGTGTCGCGCAGACCTGGTGGGAAGCGAGCTGAGGCGGCGCGCGCCGCGCGAGTCGCTCGGCGTGTTTGTTCAGCGGCAGCCAGACAACCAGGTTTGGCGGGACGGTTTCATCGGGGCAGAGCTCAACCGCGGCGGCGTCCTTCAGGGGCGGGGAGACGAGCGGGGCGCCGTCACCACCTGCCACCAGGGCTGGAAGGCGACCCAGGCCGTCGAGCGTTGAGGCGAGCGTAGCGCCAGGCGCCGCCAGCAAACAGGGTGTGCCGCGCGTGTTGTCCGCGAGATGCGTCACCCCTTGCGCCCGGGGCTAGACACCAGTATGCTTCGAACCGAAGACCGAACGAGTCGGGTGGCGGTCTCAGCGGCGTCTGTCGCACGGCGCCAGCGCCACTCCGAAACGAGAGGTACCCTCCGTGCGCGTCCCGCGCTTCCTCCTCGTCGGCTTCGTGGCAGTCGCTAGACCGCTGCGCACGTCACCCTGGTGGACCCGGTGGAGCTGCTTGACGTTCTCGAGTGGTTGAGCGCCGCGCCGGCCGAGCTCTGGCTGGTACCGCCGGTCGTGATGCTGACCGTTATTGCGAGCCTCGGCCTGGCCCAACGCCGGAGACAACTCGACCGGCTGGCAGCCATCGCCCAGCGCACTGGACTGGAGCTGTGCCCGAAATCTCTGTTCGAAGCGCCGGAAGTGCGCGGTGAGTTCCGCGGTCGGCCGCTGACGATGGTGAGCGTCTCTCGACCGGGGGCGCGGCGGCGCGGCAGGGCGTGGACGAGCGTCACCGTGGAGGTGAAGAACCCACAACTGATCAGCATGCGGCTGGATCGCCAGGACGCCCTCGATCGGGTGCTGATCTGGGCCGGCATGCAGGACCTCCAGACTGGTGATGAGACGTTCGATCGGCGGTACATCATCAAGTCTCACGACGCCGCGTTGGTACGGCTGCTCTTCCGAGACGAGGCGATCCGTGGGGGCCTGATCGAGGCCGACGTTCAGCGTGTTGAGATGTTCACCAGCCAGCTGTGCTGTTATTACGGGCGCGAAGAGGACGATCCGAGCCACGCCGAGCTGCTGTTCAACGCCGTCGGCGACCTGGCGGACGGCATCGAGGGGCTGCCTGACAGCGACGACGGCCCGGACCGAATCGGCTGACAGGCTGGAGGGAGCGCCAGTCACGGGCAGCGTCGCAGCCGGGCGCCCATAGCTGGCAGTCCACCGCCGAGGAGCGCCAGCACGGGCCGCTCGTCCGGGCCGGTGCCCGTTCGCGGCAACGCCGCCGGTGCCGGCGCGGCGGCCAGCACCGGGTCATACCCCATGGCGAGCCTCCCGAGACGCTCTAGCCCGCCCCTCCCGCGGCCTCGCGCATCAGCCTCCCCCAGCCCTGAAGCGGCTCCGTGAAGCCGGCCAGGCGGAGGGCGTGCCAGAGGGCGAGGATGGTGGAGTCGAAGACCGGCTTGCCCAGCTCAGCCTCCAGCTCTTCGACGAGCCAGGCCGCGGGGAGGTTGGTGCAGATGACGGCGACTGCTTCGGCGCTTGGGGCGTCGGCGGCGTGGACGAGGGCGCGGATGGCGTCGGGCGGGACGTCGGCGAAGGCGCGGTTGTGGGAGATGCCGAGGTGGGCCTGGCCGACGCAGCGGAACCCCTCCCGCTCGAACGTTGGGATGATGGCCTGGAGGACGCTCTCGAGGTAGGGGACGGCGAGGGCGTACTGGCGGATGCCGTAGGCGCGGAAGGCCTCCACCTGGGCGATGGTGGAGGTGGTGGCGGGCACGCCGGTCTCGCGGGTGATGGTGTCGCAGAGGGCGTGGTCTGTCTCGAGGCCGAGCCAGGCGGCGGAGGTGCCGTTCCAGGCGATGGCGTCCATCCCGGCGTCGGCCAGCCGGAGGGCGGCGCGCAGCATTGGCGCCAGGTCGAAGTGCGAGCGGCTCTCCTCGTCCAGCGAGATGGTCGTGACTTCGATGCGGGTGAAGTGGGCGGCGACGCGCGGGAAGAGGGGCCAGGTCATGGCGGTGGTAACCGGCTCGACGACCACGTTCGAGGAGGGCAGGATCATGCCTATCCGTTTGGGAGGGA
>JADZDV010000128.1 GCA_020850915.1 Chloroflexota bacterium
GTGGCCGAGAGACGGCGTGTGCAGCGGCGCGACGAGCACGTATGCCTGGTAGAGCAGCAGGGAGAGCAGTACCGGTTGTACGTGGACACCCAACATCGGCACACCCAGGACGACGCCGGCGCCGAGCAGGTACAGCGCCCGGCGGGGGGTGGCCTGCCGGTAGGCCAGCTCGAACAGCACCAGCACCAGCGGAGTCCAGGCGGCGCCGCGGACGATGTTGTCGTGGTCGATGTGTCCGACGAAGAAACTGCCGAAGGCAAGCGTCAGACCGGAGATCGTGGCGCCCAGAGCGCCCGTCCCCAGGAGCCGCGCCAGCGCATACGTCGAGATCGCCGCGACGAGAAAATGGATCGGTCGCAGCCAGGCAAACACCAGGTCGGGAGGGAACAAGCTGTAGGCCAGCAGGTGCAGCGGGTACGCCATCCCGACTTCCCCGTCGGCAAAGACTGGATAGCCGCCGAACATGTGTGGGATCCACAGAGGGAAGTGCCCCGTGCGTAGCTCGTTCGCGTACCAGCTCGTCAGCGGGTAGTAGTAGCTGACCGTGTCGCTGCCCGCGTAGGCGAGACCGCCAAACAGGTCCTGCCAGAAGACGGCGATTGTCATCACCACCTGGATGACGATCGGAGTCAGGTGCGGCGCTGCCAGCAGCAGCGCCAGACGGCCGCGCGCGGCTGCCCTGGTGCCTGGAGGATGCCACTGGATGGCTACGGACATGCGGTGCTCTAGCCGACCTGGCGCAGAGTGCTCCGAAGCAGTGTGGACCCAGAGCATCCGAAATGTAAAGAAGCCTTCACGATTCGTGCGAGCCGCCCGTTAGCGGCCGTCCCGCGGCCCCAGGATGTCCAGCCGCTGCCAGATCTCGTAGTCTCCAATCCGAGCGACGAGGCGGAACCTCGAGCGGAGCCCCTCGGCGTAGAACGGTGGATGGCTGGCCGGCTGGACCCAGACGGCGACAACGCGTACGTCCTGACCGACCAGCGAGCCGTCGAAGCGACCTCCCGCGGCGCGCATGAAGTGCTCCAGCGTGTCCTGGTCGATGAAGTGCTGGTCCCGGGCGTACCAGGCCACCTCCTTCGCACCAGCGTACGGCTCGTCCGGAGCGACGATCGAGTCCACGGCATCGGCCGTCTCGCGCTGGCCTCGCGTGCCGTAGAAGTAAGTTGTGGAGCCTCCGTTGCGGGCGATGCGCTGCTCGACGCCCGGACCCCAGGCGCACGCCATGACGGCAGCCGAAAGCAGGAGCGCCTGAGAGACCGGGCGTCGGCCCAGAAGGCGGAACAGCAGGGCGAGGCCGCCGGCGGCTAACACCGGCAAGACCACCAGCCGCTGCAGCGTGGCGCCATACTCCCCGTAGACCCAGGTGTCTGACATGCGGGTAGCGTAGTACCAGACCAGGACAACGAGCCCGCTGCCGATCAGCCCGATCTCCCGACGCGTCAGAGAGGGCACGCGGCGCACCAGCAACACAGCAGCGGCGATGGCCCAGAACGGCAGCATCGCGATGTGGTACTTGGGAAAACCGCCGGCGAGCTTGATCAGGTAGACAATGAAGACCACCGCGCCAAAGCCGATCGCCAGGTCTGCCGGCTCGAGCCTCGGCTTGCGCACGAAGCCCGCGAGCCGCGAGAGGCCCGCCGCGGCCACGAGCAGACCGAGAAACGGCGAGGCCCAGAGGAGTGGAGGTGCCACCACGGCGGCGAACGCCTCGACTGAGCGCATCCACCCTCGTGAGGAGCCGGCGGCGTCGATCAGCTCCAGCCAGACCACCTCGAATGGCATGGTGAACGGCATGGAGAGGAGGTGCGCCACGAGCCACCAGGAGCCGAGGAAGAGCAGCGTCCCCCCAACCCCGGAGACCGTGAGCGTGAGCGCGGCTGATCGAAAGCGCCGGTCGAGGAGCTGGTACAGGACGAGGCAGGCAAGCAGACCGATTGGCGTGGTGGTCTTAGCCCAGAGCGCGAGCGCGAACAGCAGCCCCATAGCGGCAGGCCAACGCCAGCCTGGACGATCGGGCAGCCTGACGGCCAGGTAGCCCATGCCGGCGAGCAGGAAGGTCAGGACGGTGCCGTCGATATCCAGGATCAGGCTGCTCTGCACGACGAGCGGACTGAGCAGGTAGAAGGCCGTGGCGAGCAGGCCGGCCGCGACGGCGCGCCCGTCCGCTGCCAGGCTCGCAGCCCGCGACGTAAGGTAGACCAGGAACGCCGTTCCCAGGTTGAACGCCACGCCGAGCGCGCGCAGGGCCGGCTCGCTCGTGCCGAACAGTTTCGCCTGCATCCCGAGCAGATAGATGTAGAGAGGGGGGTGCCAGAGCGCCCACTGGAACCGCTGCGAGAAGTCCCAGCGATCGCTCATGTAGCCCGCGTTGGCGAACGGCACGCCCGTTCGCGCAACGGCCTCGCCGGCGAACGCGAAGTTCACGTCGTCATAGATCAGCGGCAAGCCGATCCGCGGCAGGACCAGGGAGAGGTAGAGCAGCGTCAGCGCAAGCAGAGCGACGAGTGAGAGGCGGCCGGAGGCGGGTGTCAAGTAGGGCGTCTCAGGTGGGGCGGAACGGCTGGCCGACGAGCGAGGAGACCCGGTAGCGCAGGATCAAGGCGACCATGCGGCAACCCACCCGAACGGTTGTCTTGAATGAGCCGGTGATCTTCGAGTCCCCCACTCGACCGCGGTAGTTGACCGGGACTTCGATCAAACGCAGATGCGAGAGGAGGGCGAGGACTACCATTTCGGGCAGGAAATGTGAAGAGCCAACCGTCAGATACGGCAGGATGCGACTCAGAGCTTCGCGGCGGATCAGCCGCATCGTGCAGCCGCAATCCGACAGCGAGGGGCCGCTGAAGAGCACCTGCAGCAGTTTGGCGACGACCAGGTTGCCGACGCGGAGGAACCAGCCCATGTTGGCCTGGCGCCAGATGAGCTCGCGGGTCGTGCGTGTTCCGAGGACGAGGTCGAAGTCGTCCGCGTAAGCCAGCAGCTTCGAGAGGTCCTTGGCCATGAACGTGCCGTCCGGCTCGGCCAGCACGACGAGATCGCCCGTTGCCTCCTGCATGCCCCGCCGGAGGGCGAAGCCGTAGCCCTGCCGGCTCTCGCGGACAACCCTCGCACCAGCCTGCGTCGCAAGCACGGCAGTGTCGTCGCGTGAGTTGTTGTCGACGACAACAACCTCGTCGACGACAGGGATCGAAGAGAACTCCTGAACGGCCTGGGCAACGTTCTCGGCTTCGTTGTAGGCCGGGAAGACCACGGAGACACGCTTGTCCTGCCACATTCCGCGAATTCTATAGAATGATCGCGTCTGCCGTGGTGCAGGACACTGGCGGACGCGGGATCGCTTTGGCGTGGACAGTAGGCCTCAGGGCTATCGACGCCGGCAAGCTGGAGTGCACGGATGACACGAGCGTCCCGGCCCACCGCAAGGGCTGGAGGTCAAGGTGCACTGGAGCGGAGCGACTGATGAGCGTTGCCATCAAACCGCTTGCTGGTCGTGCGTCTGACGTCGCCGCCTGGCCCGGCGGTCGGGGCTGGACACGGCTGCTGGCTGTTGGCACGGACGCCGATCTCGCCCGACCATCCAGCCAGGCTGGTGGAGACGCTCACCAGCGCCAGCTCGCCTACGCCAGCGTGCTGGCAGATTACCAGATGGTGGTCCGCACGCTGGGTGGCCGCTCCTGCCGTATCGAAGCAGGGCCCGGCTTCATCGTTCACGCCAGCGGCTCGTGCACGCGCCTGTCGTTCCCGCTTGACGCCGTTCGCGTCGGCCTGGAGACGCACCGTCGGCACGGCATGCACCTCGTGTCGACCGAGGATCCGATGCTGTGCGGCCTTGCCGGGGCGGCGATTCACCATCGAGCGGGCCTGCCGCTCTCCGTCCAGCTCGCGGGCGACATGCTCGACAACCCGCACTGGCTGGCCGACCGCCGCGCGAACCCGTTGCTGAACGCGATTGGAAGAAGGCTCGTGCTGGCGGCTGACAGCGTGCGCGTGGTCAGCACCTCGGAGCGCGAGAAGCTGATCCGGATGGGGGTGCGGCCGGAGCGGGTCTGGAACCTTGGGTGGCTGTTCGACCCGAGCCCCTATCTCGCGGCCGACGGCGCGGAGCTTCGGGCCGCGCTCCTGCGGCCGGGCTTTCAGCGACTGGTGCTGTTCGTCGGCCGGTTGGTGCTTCAGAAGGATCTATCCACCCTCGTCCGGAGTGCTGTCCTGGCCTGCCGCGAGCAACCCGAGGCGCGTTTTGTCGTCGTCGGCGGCGGCCCGGAGCGCGCCGCGGCTGAGGCGCTCGCCACGGCCGCCGGCCTGGGCGAGGCGCTGCTGTTCACCGGGCCGATCCCGCACGCGCAGCTTCCCGCCTACTACGCCGCGGCCGATATCTTCGTGCTGCCATCGCGTTACGAGGGGAACGCCAGGGTCCTGGCCGAAGCAGGCGCCGCGGGCCTGCCGGTCGTGACGACCGACGTCAGCGGTGCGCGCGATACCGTGCTGGATGGCGAGACCGGCTTCGTGCTGCCGATCGGTGATCCGATGGCGTTCGCGGGCCGTGTCTGCAAACTGCTGGCGGACCGACAGCGCGCGGCCGAGATGGGAGCGCTTGCCCGGCAGCGCGTGAGCATGCTGTACAGCGCCGCTCGTCTCCTGCCGGCCTTTCGACGCTTCTGGGAGTGCACCGCGCTACGAAGCTTCTCCCTTGAAGACGCCGACGCCTGGCACGCGGTCTCCACCACTGCTTGAGCCGTCACCAGGTGCCGCCAGGCCACCGCTTGCCCGCGCACGTTCGACTCTGAATGCGCCCCGCACCACCACTGCTCGCGGTGTCGCCCGCTGCCCGGTTCTCCGGCTCCTGGTGCGAACTGACACTGTTGCGCGGTCATGTAAC
>JADZDV010000129.1 GCA_020850915.1 Chloroflexota bacterium
AAGCCAGTCCTGCTCGTCGGGGCTGTGGCGCTCATTGCGTCCTGCCTGCTGATCGCCTCGGCCACGGTGTACCTCCAGGCGGCGATCGGCCGGATGCTGGGTGGCTTCGCTGGCGGCTGTCTTGCGACCGCGGCGTTCGCGGCCGGCGCGGACATCAGCGACTCCAGCGCCCGTGGACGGATCATGGGCTGGCTGGTAGCGGGGCAGTCGCTGTCGATGGTGATCGGCACACCCATCGTGGCGCTCATCGCCGCCGCGTCGAGCTGGCGGTGGGGCGTGGCAAGCCCGGGGCTGGTGACCATTCCCGCCCTGTTCCTGTTACTGCTGCTCGTGCCGGGCGGGCGGCCCGCTCGTGTGACGCAGGACACCGGCTCGCGCCTGGACCGCCGAGAGATGCTGAGCTCCGGGTTCCTCGCCGCCTTCGCGGTGACCGCGATCGAGCGGTTCTCGTACGCCTCGGCCGCGTCGTTCTTTGCGACGTTCCTCATCGCGGAGTACAACCTGACGCTCACCCTGGTCGCCCCAGCCATCGGACTGGTCGCGGCGGGCAACGTCATCGGGAGCGTGATCGGCGGACGCGTCGCGGATCGGACGCGTCACAAACGCGTGATCGTCGGACTGGCGCTCGGGATCTCATCGCTGCTTGCGCTCCCCATGCTCTCCTCGCAGCTCGGCCCAGAGACGAGCATCCTGTTCGGAACGCTGTTCGCAACGGTGAACGCCTGGGGCCGCCCGTCCATTCTGTCGATTCTGAGCGACTTGTCGCCGGAGCACCGCGGATCGATCATGGGCCTGGGGATCAGCCTGGGCAGTCTCGGCTGGCTCAGCTCTTCCGCCATTGGGTCGTTCTTGATCGAGCTCGGCGGCTTCGGAGCGCTGGCGCTCGCCGTGTGCGTGTTGGGACTGATCGGCGCGGCGCTCGCGTTCGTGACGCGGCGCGAAGCTCCGGCCGTCGTGCAGGCGGCCGCGGCTCGCTGACGGAGGAGCGATGAGCGCGCGGCTCGAGGTCGTCCAGGGGGACATCACCCGGTTGGAGGTGGACGCCATCGTCAACGCCGCGAACAGCTCGCTGCTTGGTGGCGGCGGGGTCGATGGCGCGATCCATCGCGCGGCGGGACCCGAGCTGGTGGCTGAGTGCCGGACCCTTGGCGGCTGTCCCACCGGTCAGGCAAAGATGACCCGGGGGTACCGTCTGCCGGCCCGCTGGGTGATCCATACGGTCGGGCCGGTCTGGCGGGGCGGACAGTATGGCGAGGACGACCTGCTCGCGAGCTGCTACCGCGACTGCCTGGCCATCGCGGCCGAGCGCCAGTTCGAGTCGGTGGCGTTCCCGGCCATCAGCACTGGGATCTACGGTTTCCCACTTGACAGGGCAGCTCGGATCGCCGTCCACGAGGTGATGCGCGCCCTTCAGAGGTCAACGCTGCCCCGACAGGTGTTCTTCGTCTGCTTCTCCAGCGAGGCGTACCGAGCCTACACAGTCACGATCGCCGGACAGGTCCGCGAGCAGTCGTAGGCCTCCGAGCGCCCGTCGCGACGCCCTGACTCAGACATCGGTACCTGGGATAGCATCCGCGCGTTAGCGGTGCATGACCGCGTACAGGCTGCGCTGGATGCTGTGAGATGCACACTGGGAGGGAAAGGACAGCCATGAAGGCAGTACGGGTTCACGAGTATGGTGGACCGGAGGCGCTGCGGCTTGACAACGTCGAGTTGCCCCGGCCGGGCCCCAGTCAGGTGTTGGTGCAGATCGCTTACGCGGGCCTGAACTTCATCGACATCTATCAGCGGACCGGACGCTACCAGCTCGCGTCTCTGCCCTGGACGCTCGGCCTCGAGGGCTCGGGCACCGTCAAAGCCCTCGGCGAGGGCGTGACGGAGCTGGCTGTCGGACAGCGCGTGGCATGGGTGAGCACGCCAGGCTCGTACGCGGAGTACGTCCTGGGACAGGCCGACCGCCTGCTCCCGGTTCCAGATGGCGTCAGCGACGCCGACGCCGCGGCCGTGGTACTCCAGGGGATGACGGCGCACTACCTGCTGACCTCCGTTCACGAGACGAAGCCGGGCGACTGGGTGCTGGTGCACGCGGCGGCCGGCGGCGTGGGCACGCTGGCCGTTCAGGTCGCGAAGCTCAAGGGCGCAAACGTCATCGGAACGGTAGGCAGCCCGGACAAGGTGAGGGTCGCCAGAGACGCCGGCGCGGACCACGTGGTGAACTACAGCGAGGCTGACTTCGTGGCCGTTGCCAGCGAGCTCACTGGTGGCCGTGGCGTCGACGTCGTGCTGGACGGCGTCGGCAAGACGACGTTTCCGAAGAGCATCGAAGCGACCCGCGATCGTGGGCGCGTGATCATCTTCGGCTCGGCCAGCGGCGTGGCGGACCCGATCGCGCCGAACAGCCTTCAGCCGAAGGCGCTCACGATCAGCGGCGCGAACCTCGCCAGCTACACGGCAACCCACGAGGAGCTGATCTGGCGGGCGGGGGATCTCTTTACCTGGGTCGCGGCCGGGCAGGTGAAGCCGCTCATCGGCAGAGTCCTACCGCTCGACCAGACCGCGGTGGCGCACAAGCTTCTGGTCGCGCGCCAGACGGTTGGGAAAGTGCTGATACAGACGACGTAGCAGCGTCTCTGGCCAGTCTACGCGCTCTTGGGCGAACCCGAGAGCCGCCCGTCCTGTGCGAAGCAAAGTCGGTCAGATGACCCGGCGCGACGCGTCAACGGGCCTGGCTCATTCGACGACACGGCCGAGGACGAGGCTGGAGTTGATGCCGCCGAAGCCGAAGGAGTTGGTCATGGCGAAGTCGACGTTGCCGTCGAGGCCGCCGGGGGGGACGAAAGTCAGGGGACAACCAGGGTCCGGGTGCTCGAGGTTGATAACCGGCGGCTGGTAGCCGTGGTACAGACCGAGCGCGGTGACCGCCAGCTCTTCGGCGCCGCTGGCACCGAGGGCGTGCGCGTGCAGGCCCTTCGTGCCGCCAACGGCGAGACGCGAGACGTGAGACCCGACCACCTGCTCGATAGCAGCTACTTCGGCGCTGTCGCCGAGCTGGGTCGAGCTGGCGTGCGCGTTCAGGAAGGCGACGTCTTCCGGCGCCAGCCTGGCCTCGCGGAGGGCGAGCTGCATCGCGCGTGCCGACTGCGAGCCGTCAGGAAGAGGGGCGGTCATGTGATAGGCGTCGTTTGTGAGGCCGTAGCCGAGCACCTCGCAGTAGATTCGCGCGCCGCGCGCCTCGGCACTCTCGTAGTCCTCCAGCACCACGACAGCGGCGGCTTCGGCCATGACGAAGCCGTCCCGGTCGCGATCAAAGGGGCGCGAGGCGCGACACGGCTCCTCGTTGCGCTTGGAGAGCGCGCGGATCACCGAGAAGGAGCTGAACACCAGCGGGGCGAGGGGTGTCTCGACGCCGCCGGCAACCGCCGCTCGGGCCGCGCCGCACTTGATCAGGCGGAACGCCTCGCCGACCGCCACGGCTCCGGCGGCGCAGCTATTGGCGTTGGCCACATTCGGGCCAGTAGCGCCCAGCTCCATGGCGACGTTGCAGGAGCCGGCGCCGTTGAAGACCGAGAGCGCAAGCATCGGGTCAATCGAGCGGAGGCCGCCGCCGAGGAACCTGGTGTGCTGGTGCTCGGCGTAGGCGAGGCCGCCGAGAGCGCTGCCGATGTAGACCGCGACGTCGTCGGCGGAGCCGGGCTCCAGGGTCAGTCCCGCGTCGTCGAGCGCCATCCGACTCGCCGCCAGGGCGAACTGGGAGAAGCGATCCAGACGGCGCGCCTTCTTACGGTCCATCCAGTCGAGCGGCTCGAATCCGTGGACCTCACCAGCGATCCGCGAGGCGAACGGCTCAGCGTCGAACTGAGTGATTCGGCCCACACCGGACGCGCCCCGCAGCACGCCCGCCCAGAGTCCCGCGCTGCCCTGGCCGATCGGCGTCAGCGCGCCGACACCGGTGAGCGCGACTCGCTTCACGCGGTCAATTCCAACAAGAACCTCTGTTGCTGCCTCGGCGCGGAATCTGGGTCAAGCAATCGTTCCGGGCGGTACATGATAATGGACGGACAGGTTTCCTGGCATCTCACACCGCGTTGAACGGTTTCGTCAGATGCCGACGACCACCGTGGCGGTGATGTTCCGGATCGCCTTTGCCACACTGAGCGCCGTGATGATGCCGGTCTTCGGATTCGACTCCGAGGGAATGTTCTCCATCAGGATCCGAAGCTGGCCAAAAGCTCCACGCACCTGAACGTCGTGAGTGTTCCGCTGGACCGTCGGGTCCGCGACGACTCGCACGTTCGTGCGGTCGAGCCCGATCCCGGCCAGGCTGACAGCCGCCGCTACGTTGACGTTCTCGGGAAACACCGGCGCCGCTTCACGAGCCGTCCCCGAGAACAGCTCGCGCGGCTGGCCGGCCCGCTCGACCTCGGCGGCTTCGAGCTCCGACAGCAGGCCGCGCGGCGGCTTGCGGATCGAGTGCGTGACCTCGTCAAGAGCTGCGAGGGAGGCGGAGCTGAGCGCGTCCAGGCCTGCTATCGCGCCAGACGGGAGATAGACCCGCTTCCCCCGCTCGTGTGCCGTGAGCACTACTCGCTCCCACAGCCCGGCTTCGGCGAAGGCGCCGATGCTCACGACCATGAGATCCTTATCGGCACGCAGGACGGCCTCCGCGTAAGAGCGAACGGCGTCGTGTCCCGCGGCCTCGACGACCAGGTCCATCTCGCTGGCCAGGAACTCGCCGGCGTCCGAGGTGAACACCGTGCCGTGAAAGCCGGCGGCGTCCGAAGGAATGCGGTGCGGCGCTCGGACCAGGACCTGGCGGAGGACGGCGTTCCCGGCCTGTCCACCGGTGATCGCGGCGGCGACTCCGCGACCAATGGTGCCGAACCCGATCAGTCCCACGTGGATCGGCAGCCGCCCGATCCTGCCGGTTGTTCCTTCGCGCGAGGTATGGCGCAAGGTCACGTCCGTGGCGTCCTCTCCGCGCATGCGCGTCGCGCGAGGCGCGCTGGCGCTCTCGCTATCACAACGGCTGCCGGCCGGCAAAGCCGGTCTCGAAAGGATGCCAGAAGGCGAGGTCCGGCTCATCCAGCTTCCAGCAGAGGTAGACGACCCGGCCCTCTCGCAGCGAGGGAAAGTCGACCAATCCGGCGTTCAGCGCCTTCAGCTCGACCCCAAGCTCAGCGATGTCCCGAACCGCCGCCTGGAACGAGGCGGTCGCCTGCTGGCTGTCGCGTTCGAACGAGGTCGAGGCGTCGTGATCGCCGTGCCCGTTGCCGCGCGCCCTCTGCTCGAGGCGCCGCGACGCCTCGGCCGCCCGTTCGAGCGTCCCGCGCGCGGCGATGGCCTGTTCGAGAAGTTCGCGCAGTGCCGGCAGCAGGGCGCGAGCCTCTTCGAGGGTGAACGTTCGCGGCATGACCACTCCCCCAGGCGCCTGTATCCAGCCAGCCACCAGAGGATAAAGTCCACGCGTGGGTGTGTCAAACCAACAGCAAGGCGCCCGACAGCCGCCCCAACACACGGGGGACGGGACGCGTGGCGAGAATGGCAGAGGAGAGGAGAAGGGCCAAGGGAGCAACAACCCGGCTCCCCTCCTCCGCGCACGTACCGGGTGAGGCGAGGCACCCGACACGCACCAGTTGAAACGAGGCAGGGTGTTGTCGGTCGTGGGAGAAAATGGCATGGAGAGCCGAGCGGTGAGGCGTCCGGGGCGCGCCGGGCCGCGTTCGAAGGGCTGGTCGAGCGCGTGCAGGCGTGCCGCGGATGCCCCCGGATGGAGGGCCGCCGGCGAGCCTTGAGCGACGCCAACGGGGCATTCGACGACCCCGTGCTGGTGGTCGCCGAAGCTCCAGGTCGTCTTGGCGCCGAGCGACACGGCACGCCGCTGACCAGCGATGCGACCGGTCGCAACTTCAACTCACTCCTGGCCGCGGCGGGGTTGAGGCGAGAGCGCCTCTTCATCACCAACAGCGTGCTCTGCAATCCGCGCGACGAGCGCGGCAACAACGCGCCTCCAACCGCCGCCGAGCTGGCGAGCTGTCGCGAGCATCTCGCGGCCACGGTCACCACGATCGAGCCGAAGGTCGTCCTGGCGCTTGGCAGAGTGGCGCTCCGCGCGCACAGCTCCACCGCGCATTCGCCCAGCAGATCGAGGACCCGCGGCGCATGGCCGACATCGTGCGTCGGGTTGCGCTGGGCGGACACGATCGCCATGTCCGTCAACGTTGAGAGGCGATCTTCAGCGTCGGAACTGACAAGTACGAGGCCGGTCGGAGAGAATGAGTCATGTCAATCCGCTCACGCCTCCCGATCGACGAGGACGCCGTCGCCCGCTTCTGTCAACGCTGGGATATCTCAGAGCTTGCGCTCTTCGGCTCCGTCCTGCGAGAAGACTTCCGCCCGGATAGCGACGTCGACGTGCTCGTGACGTTTGCGCCGGGGGCTCATCCGACGCTGTTCGACCTGGCCGAGATGCAGGACGAGCTGCACACGATCTTCGGGCGCGAGGTGGATCTGCTGACTCGCCGCGGCGTCGAGAAGAGTCGCAACCGAGCACGCCGCGAGGCAATTCTTTCGAGCGCACAACCTCTGTATGTCGCGTGATCGCCAGTATCTTGACGACATCCTGGACGCAGCCCGTCTGGCACGCTCCTATGTACTCGGACATTCGCTCGAGAGCTTTCTGGCTGACGTGCAGTGCCAGGACGCGGTCATGCGCCGACTGGAGATCATCGGAGAGGCCGCACGGCGCCTCTCGGATTCAACTCGCGGAGCGTTACCGAGTCTGCCGTGGCAGCAAATGATCGGCATGCGAAACCTCCTGATCCACGGCTACGATGCCGTCGAGCTGGACATCGTGTGGGATACGGTTCGACGTGACCTGCCAGCCATCATCGGAGCCATCCAGAAGCTCCTCGGCGCAGGCGGGGAACGAGACTGAGCCTGAGCCTGAGCCTGAGCGCGGCATTACGTCATTTCGATCGCCGCGACGCCGAGCACAGAGCGCAGCGCGTCGGCGACGAACGACTGCGTGCCCAGGAGCCAGACGACGCCTTCGGAGCCGGCCGAGCCGATCGCCTCGCTGATCGCACGGGCCGGGTCGGGCTCGTAGGTGACGGCTGGGTGGAGCTGCCGTGCCAGGTGAAGCGGCGCGTCGTCGAAATGGAGGGTCGGGTTCGTCGTCTGGGTGAGCCGGAGACGGCGGACGCGAGGGGCGATCGTACGCAGGACGCCAGGATAGTCCTTGTCGGAGGGGACCGCGACGACGGCGCTGACCGGTTCGTGGCTGAGGGACTGCGCGGCGGCGAGAAACGCGCGGGCACCGGCGCGATTGATCGTGCCGTCGAGGAGGACGAGAGGATCCCGCTGGAGGACCTGGCAGCGGCCTGGGAGGCTGGTAGCGGCGACGGCTGAGCGAATCGCCTCATCGGGGACGTTTTCGAAAGGCAGATAGAGCGCCGCGACGCTGGCCAGGGCCACGGCGAGGTTCTCGACCTGGTGGCGGCCGAGCAGGCCTGGCCGCAGGCCGGTGTAGCTGCGTCGGGGCGTCCTGATGCTGGCCGCGCCGTCCGCAAAGACGCGCGTCCTCAACCCGTGTCCAACGCCCAGGAGGGTTGCGCCGCGGCGAGCTGCTTCTTCTACCAGGACATCTAATGCCTCCCGGCGTTGTCTCGCCGTTGCCACCACACCGCCTTCCGAGATGGCGCCAGCTTTGTGCCAGGCGATGCGGCGCAGGCCGGGACCTAGCTGCGCATCGTGCTCGACGTAGATCGGTGTGATTGCTGCCGCCGGGTGTTCGACGACGCGCGTGTCGTCGAAACGGGCGCCACGGCCGGCCTCGATCACCCCGGCCTCCACGCCCCGCTCGCGGAAGTACAGCAGCGCGACGGCCAGCAGCAGGCCGACGGGGCTGAGATACGCGGGCGGCAAGAGCCGGGCGTCAAGCGAATCGATAGACGGCCGCGCCAGCTCGACCAGGCGGGTAAAGTCGTCCGGCGAGATCGCCTGGCCGTCGACACGGATGCGCTCGCGAACGTCGAGCAGGTGGGGGCTCGTGAAGAGGCCGACTCGCAGTCCGGCGCCCCGCAGCAGACGATCGCAGAATGCCGCGGTTGAGCCTTTGCCCTTGCTGCCGGCGACCAGGACGCACGACAAGCCTCGCTCAGGGTGCCCCAGCTCGGCAAGGAGCGTGGCTGTGAGCTCCGGTTGACGGGCCAGCTCGTCCGGAGCGCCCGAGCGCGGGACGACGCCCATGTAGGAGCGGAACAGGAGCGACTCGGCTTCGCGGGGGGTCAGGCGCTCAGCAGCCATCGGCGTCGTGACGTTGCCTCATCGCTCCCGAGTATGTCATGAGTTCAGGAGCGCCGCGATGCGAGGTCGCGGCGCCGTCGAAGGGAAGGCGCAACGTGACGTACGGCGAGGTGCTGGCCTACCTGGACCGGGTCTGGATCAAGCAGCGCTTCACGAAGCCGGTCACGGACTATCCGTTCGAGCGGCTGGCGAGGCTCCTGGGCGCATTTCGCCATCCGGAGCAACACCTGAGGTTCGTCCACGTCACCGGATCCAAGGGCAAGGGCTCGATGGCGCGGATGACGTCGGACATCCTGCGAGCGCACGGACTGCGCGTCGGGCTGTTCACTTCGCCGCACCTGCTGCGTGTCGAGGAGCGGATCGATCTCGACGGCGCGCCGATCTCGGCCGAGTCCTTTGCCGACGACTTCACCCGAGCGCTCAGGCTCCTGCGCGAGACGGCGCAGGAGGGGCTGGGGATCAGCCCACTGCTGCTGGCGATGGCGCTCGATCGCTTCGTTCGCGAAGGCTGTGAGGTGGCGGTCGTCGAGGTACGAGCAGGTGGACGGTACGACCCCACGAACATCGTGCCAGCCCAGACCTGCCTGCTCGGGC
>JADZDV010000130.1 GCA_020850915.1 Chloroflexota bacterium
GTGGCGCGTGTAGTTGATGTCCGAATCCTCGAACATCACGTGACGCCGCCCGCGCGTCCGCCCCGATTTGTCCGGCTCCACCTTGGCGAAGACGTTCACTAGCCGGCCGCGGTCCTCCGTTGCCAGCTCGCACCCGACCCGCAGACCGGCCAACTGGAGCGCCTCGCGCACCGACCCGGCGTCCAGAACGTCCTTCATCAGGGCGTGCGCCATGACGAGATCGCTCGAGGACGCAACTGAGTTGCCCAGCACGATCACCTCGCAGTGCATCAGCTCCACGCCCGAGGAGGTCGAGGCCACCTCGGAGAAGACCGAGAAGTCGTGCTCGATCACCTCCTCGCTGACACGGTCAGCAGACAGCTCGCCGGTTGCCAGGCCGATCCCCAGCGCGGCGACGGCTCGCGCCGTGCCCATCGAGCCGTAGGTGTCGGTCGTCACGGTGTCCCGGCCGCGCCCCTGGGCCTCCTTGATCCGCGCCGTGGTCAAGGCGCCGGTCTTGATCTGGACGAAGTGGATGTCGCCCGGGTCTGAGATGCCGGCATCCCGAATCGCCGCCCGCACCCCCTCGGCCGCCACTCGGACGTGCGGCATGCGTCCGAACTCCTCCGGCAGCACCTCGCGCGTGTAGGCCACGCCCACCGCCAGGCGTTTCTCGCCGCTCGCCGGCTGGAGGTCCGGCCCCCGCGTGAAGATGGTCGCGTGTGGGGACATCAGTCCCTCGGTCCCGCCGGACCAGATGATCGGCGCGCGGCGGGCGATCTGGTCGATCGTCTCGCCCGTCCGCTCGGCAATCAGCCGCTGGAACGAGATCGTCGCCAGCGCGCGCGTATAGTCGTTGACGCCGCCGTTGCCCTCGGTCTTGCCGAGGATCGCGACGACCTCCTCGGCCCGGAAGGCGCCCTCATCGAGCAGCCTGGCTGCCTCCGAGACGTCGTCCGGCGCCCCCATCCCAACCTTGAACGCCGCGCACCGCATGAGTTGACCTCGCAGGGGAGATGATTGGCTGGCAGGATAGCATGGCGCCCGAGCGCGCGAGGACCGACGCTCAGCAGCGGGCGGCGAAGGCGCGCAGGGCCGCCTCGAAGCACTCACGCGGCGGCGTGACCAGGCCCGCGCCAATCTGCCCGATGCCTGGCAGGCGGTGCGGGATGCCGGTGTCGATCTGGGGTAGGATGCCGGTCTGCATCACCAGTCGCAGGTCGATGCCGGTCGGCGTGCCGCGGAAGCCGAGGACCGGCAGGCGGTAGGCGCGGCTCTCGCCCAGGGTGATCTCGTACATGCGCTGGCTGTAGCTGATGGCGTCGTCCGTTGTGCCGCCCACGAACTGCACGGTCGCGAGCGAGCCGGCCAGGGCAAAGCCGCCGAGGCCGCCCGTCTCGGTAATGCTGCTATCGCCCATATCCGGGTTGGCATCCGCCGCTGAGTAACCGCTGAAGAACAGACCCACCGGCGTCTGGGCCGGTCCGGTGAACCATTCGTCGCCCAGTCCCGACACACGAACGCCGAAGTCCGTCCCATTCCGCGCCATGACCGTCACCAGCGAGCTATGCGGAATGCCGTGCGCGGCGTCCAGCGCGGCCTTGCAGGCGGCCATCGCGACGCTGAGGAAGAAGTAGTCGTTGCCGGCCAGGAAGCGCAGCAGGCGCCCCCGTTCCGTCGAGGACAGCTCCAGCTCGGCCAGGTGAGGCCCCAGCACGCGGAGCAGGAGCGAGCTTGCCGCGCGGTTGCGGTTGTGGCACTCGTCGCCCATCTCGATCGCCTGGGCGATCAGCGAGCGGATGTCCACACCGCCCTCGCGGCGAATCGCCTCGGCCAGGGCCGGGGCCAGCGAGGCGATCATCCAGCGCAGCCGCTCGATCACCTCCTCCGAGAAGGCGCCGAACCGGAGCACCTTGCCGGGGCCCTCGTTCAGGTTGCAGAACGCGACGTTCCCGAATGCGCGGTTCTCCACTACCAGCACCGGCATGGAGGCCGTCGTCACGCCGGCGAGCGGTCCAACCGCCTGGTGATGATGGGCCGGTGAGAAGCGCACCGCCCCGCTGGTCGCCACGCGCTCCG
This sequence comes from Chloroflexota bacterium, assembly GCA_020850915.1. Next base: position 2,059 of record JADZDV010000130.1, read on the forward strand.
CCTCCTCCGGCGTCCGGGCCAGGCCCTCCAGCAGCAGTCCCCCGATCACCGCCCCGCGCATCGGGCCGGACATCCGTTCCCAGATGATCGGCGGCCCGGAGAGGAGCATCGTGTCCCCGGTCATGCCCGGCACGACCTCGATCGCCGGTCGGACGTCCACCAGCACCGGCTGGGCCGCGAGCAGCCGCTCCAGGGCGACCGCGTTGGCCGCCTCCACGTCGGAGCGCCAGGTGCGGGCCAGCAGCGCGGCCAGCTCCGGGTCGCCCCCCGCCGGCGGCTGCCACTCCACGCGTCCGACCGGCAGCTCCAGCGCTGCCAGCGTCTCGGCAAACACGGGCAGACCGAGGCTCAGCGGCACGGGTCGTCTGAACAGCTCGTCCATGGCGCGGCTATTCTCGCACGGCGCCACCGAATGGCGTGCTCGGAACATGGTCGGGAGGGAAGTTGACCCTTCCGCGCCGCCGGGGCATTCGCCGGGCGAGCAACAGATCGGCGACGCGTTGTCCCGACATGCGACACGCCACCCATCAGGTTACAATCGTGCCCGACGATGACCCGGGCGTAGCGTTTGACTCTACGCCGCTGGCAGGCCCCGCGAGGCTCAAACGAGCCAGCCGAACGACGATCCTATCGGACCAGACAGGTTGACCGACGACCTCGACCTCAGAGCGCACGATATCCAGGAGCTGGCGAGCGCTGACGCTCTCCTGGCGCTGTTCGCTCGCCTTGGATACGACGCGTCCGTCCGCCTCACACAGTCGGTGTCCGCGATGGGTATCACGGCCGAGTCGCTGAGCCGCGAGATTCTCAACATCGAGCTCATCGCCAGCCAGGACAGCGGTGAACTGCAGGTCTATCTCGTCCAGCTTGACTCGATCACGATCGCCGCGACGATGGCCCTTGGGAGAGCCCTCCGGAACCGGGCCGGCCTCTTCCTGCTCGTGCTCACCAGCCGGGGTTTTGACCGGCTGGACTTCGTCCTCCTGGAGCGGGTGGCGCCGGAGGTCTCACCGTCCGGCCTATCCGTGCCACAGGTGGTCGTTCGACCGCGTGTGCTCTCGGTGGACCGCCGGAAACCGGGCGCCGTCGAGCTGCGCGTGCTCCGGCGATTCACCTACACGGAGGCCGATGCCTACGCGCAGTATGACAAGCTGCTCTCCGCCTACGCGGTTGCCCGCTGGTCCGAGCCGCTCTTCAACAACCGGGCGCTGTTCTCGGACCACGTGCTCAACACTCGGCTGCGGGATATGCCGGGGTGGCGTGAGGATCCGAAACCCGCATATCAAGCGCTCAGAGCTCTGTACCTCGATGCGCGCGCGCGCTGCTCCGGCCTGAGCGGGGCGGACGTCCGTCGGCAGATCATCGGGCCCACGCTCAGCCTCCTCGGCTTCACGCTGGAGCAGCAGCCGGGCGGCGCCCGGCCAGATTACCTGCTCAGGGCAAGCGGCGCTTCGAGCCCGGTCGCCTGCCAGGCCTACACCTGGGGTCGCCTGCTCGACGGCAAGGACGAGACCCGCGATCGCGATCACCCGGCCGAGAACCCGGGCGCGCAGGTCGTCACCCTGCTCGAGGCCGGCGCCGCCCCGTGGGCCATCGTGACCAACGGCAAGCTCTGGCGGCTCTACGCCGCCTCCGCGCACTCCCGCGCCACAAACTACTACGAGATCGACCTTGAAGAGACGCTTGCCCTGGACGACCCGGGCGAGGCGTTCCGCTACTTCTGGCTGCTCTTCCGGGCCCGGGCCTTTGCTCCGGTGGAGACCGCCTTCGCCGGCACACGACAAACACTGCCGTTTGTGGAGGTGCTGCGTCAGGAGAGCGCCGAGTACGCTAGAGCGCTCGGCGACCGGCTCAAGGACCGCGTCTTCGAAGAGGTGTTCCCACAGCTCGCCGCGGGCTTCATCGCGCACATCCGCCACGTCGAGGGATCCTCGACAGAACTGGATCAGACCCGACTGGACCAGGTCTTTCGCGGAACGCTGACGCTACTCTACCGGCTGCTGTTCTTGCTCTACGCCGAGGCGCGCGACCTGCTGCCAGTCCGAGACAGCCACGGCTACTGGGAGAAGAGTCTCAGTCGCGGCAAGCTGGAGATTGCCGAGCGCGCGGGCGCCCTCCGCGACGAGTCCAATAGACGGCTGGCTGCCGCGTACTCGAAAGCCCCCACCGCCGTCGGCCTCTACGACCGGCTCAGGAGCCTGGCGGAGATCGTGGACCGGGGAGACTCAAGGTCCAACACGCCAACCTACCATGGCGAGCTTTTCATGACCGAGGTCGAGCCGGACGCCCGTGGTCCGGAAGCCGAAGTGGCCCGCTTCCTTCAGCGGTTCAAAGTACCCGACCGGTTTCTGGCGACGGCGATCGATCGTCTGGCTCGCGACCTCGATCCAAAACGGGGCGACCTCATGCCGATGGACTACAAGTCGCTCGGCGTGCGTCAGCTCGGCTGGATCTACGAGGGCCTGCTCCAGTTCCGCCTGCGGCTCGCGACCGAGAAGATGGCCGTCGTCCGGGGTAAGCGCACCGAGGAGATCGTGCCGTATCGCATCGCGACCGCGAAGAACCTGAAGACCCTGACGGAGGGCGGCCGACGGAACGGCGCCGAGCGGACGCTGCCGGCCGGAGCGGTCTACATCGAGAACGACCGGCGAGAGCGGAAGGCGACCGGGTCCTACTACACGCCCGACTACATCGTGGAGTACATCGTCGATCACGCCGTCGGTCCGGTGCTGCGGGAGCACCTGGAGCGTCTTCGTCCACGGTTCCGGGAAGCTCAGCTCGCCCACCGCCAGGCGGTGCAGCGCCTGGCCGGCTTCCAGAAGCGCGGCATGCGAGGCGATGACCCTGAGAAAGTCGCTAACGAGCCGCGCTGGCGCGAGCTGGTCAACGAGCTGTTCGAATTCCGGGTGGTGGATCCCTCGATGGGCAGCGGCCACTTTCTCGTCGAGGCGGTGGACTTCATCACCGACCGCGTGCTCGACTTCCTGAACGGCTTCCCGTGGAATCCCGTCCAGGCGCAGCTCAGGGCGACCCGCGAGACGATCCTGACGGAGATGGAGCGCCAGGAGGTCATCGTCGACGACGGCCAGCTCACCGACGTGAACCTGCTCAAACGGCACGTCCTGAAGCGCTGCATCTTCGGCGTCGATCTGAACCCTATGGCCGTGGAGTTGGCCAAGGTGTCGCTCTGGCTGGATTGCTTCACGCTGGGCGCTCCCCTGTCTTTCCTGGACCACCACTTGAAGGCGGGCAACTCGCTCATCGGCACGACGGTGCAGGCCGTCGAGCGTGGTCTCGCAGCGGAGCGCCAGGGGTTCGCCGCGGACCTTTTTGGCGGCCCATTCACAGGATTACTGGAGTCGACGGCCCTGGTCCGGGAGCTGGCGAGCATGCCCGACGCCTCGATCGAGCAGGCCCGCCACAGTCACAGCCTGTTCGAGCAGTTCGAGCGTGCCCAGGCGCCCTACAAGCAGATCCTGGATCTCTGGATCAGCCACTGGTTCCAGAACAAGCGCGCTCGCGAGTACCTCATGGGTGTGGCGACTGATTTCATCAAGGACTTCGAGAGCGGCGGGGCCGAGCTGGACGAGCAGTACCAGGAGGCGCTGGCCAGAGCCACGGACCTGCGAACGGGCCAGAGCATCTTTCACTGGGACCTGGAGTTCCCGGAGGTGTTCGTCGACACCCAGCGGGGTGATTGGAGGGCGCCCGAGAGCCAGGGCTTTCACGCGGTGATCGGCAATCCGCCCTGGATTCGGCAGGAGACGATCGGCGTGGCAAAACCGTCGCTGAAGGCGCTCCACCCGGGCGTCTACGACAGCGTGGCCGACACGTACGTGTACTTCGTGGGTCGCGGCCTGGAGATGACGCGTCGTGGCGGCCGGCTGGGCATGGTCCTGCCGAACAAGTGGCTGCGCGCGGACTATGGCCGCCAGCTGCGAACGCTGCTGGCCAGCGAGTACGAGCCCCTGGAGCTGGTGGACTTCGGCCACGCCCCGGTCTTCCCGGAGGCCGACACGTTCCCCTGTATCTTTGTCGCCGCGAACACAGGCACACCCGAACCCGGCGACAGCATGCGCTACTGCCAGGTGCCAAGAACCGAGCTGGCGGACCTGGAGCTGGAGCAGTTCGTCGAACGGCGTGCCTACGAGGTGCCGACCGCCTTGCTTCGCCCCGACGGTTGGATCACGGAGCCGCCGAGCGTGGCCCGGTTGCTCGATAAGATTCGATGCTCGCACCCGCGCCTCTGTGACACCGAGGGCTTCAGCCTCTTCAGGGGCATCATCTCCGGCCTGACCGAGGCGTTCATCGTCGACCAGCCAACCAGGGATCGACTGGTCCAGGAGGACCCTGGCTGCGAGCCGCTGCTCCGCAAGGTGCTTCGGGGACGCAACATCGAGCGGTGGCACCCGGACTGGGACGGCGAGTGGCTGATCCTCTTGAAGAGCGGCACCGACCACATCTGGGCCTGGACGAATGCCGGCGCCGAGGCGGAGCGAGTCTTCCAGACCACGTACCCATCGCTCTATCGCCACATGAAGCCGATGCAGGACGACTTGCTGCGACGGCAGGATCAGGGCTGCCACTGGTGGGAGCTGCGCTCGTGCAGTTACTACGACCTGTTCGAGCGACCAAAGATCGTCTACCAGGAGATTCTCTTCCATAGCTGGTTCGCCTGGGATGATGCGGGGTACTTCCACAACAACAAGGCCTATTCGCTTCGCACGGACGAGCGACACCTTGCCGCGATTCTGAACTCGTCTGTCCTGTGGTGGTACATGGCGCGGGCGCTGCCCCACATGAAGGACGAAGCATTCGCGATGCAGTCCTTCGCCGTCGAGCAGCTTCCCGTACCGCGGGCGTCATGCCAGCGGTGTGACGACCTTGATCCTCTCGTCCCACAGCTCGTGACGCTCGCGGCGGATCGCCAGCGCATCCAGCGAGCGTTTCTGGCGAGACTCCGGTCACCAGTGGAGCTGGAACGGCCGTCGGCCAAACTCCAGGACTTCTGGCGGCTGAGCGATGGCGAGCTGGCCGCCGAGCTGAAGCGCGCGGTTGGCTCCAGAGCGATGGGCGTGGACAACGGCCTGGGACGAGAGCTGTGCGACCTCGCGCACGAGTACCGCCTGCGCTACCGCGAAAGCCTGGAGCTCGAGTTTCGCATCCAGCGCCTGGTGTTCGACCTGTACGGCCTGACTCCGGAGGAGGTCGCGCTCGTCCGCGAGACCGCTCCGCCCCGCGATCCGCTGAAGCTTGCCGAGGCGAACTACGCCCTCGTGAGCCGGCTGCTGAGCGAGCGGCGCTGAATGGCTCTGAAACCGGCGTTCGAGCTACGCGACCCCGTCCACGGCTTGATCCGCCTGACGGAGCAGGAGCTGGCGATCGTCAGCACGCCGCCGTTCCAGCGGCTGCGGCGCATACGCCAGCTTGCCATGGCCGACCTGGTCTACCCCGGCGCCCTGCACACGCGGTTCGAGCACTCGCTGGGAACGTTGCACGTCGCGAGTCGCATCCTGGCGCGACTTGCCGAAACGAATGAGATCCCTTCAGAAGTAGACGAGAGGGTGGTCCGCCTCGCAGCGCTGTTGCATGACATCGGGCACGGACCGTTCAGCCACGTCTCCGAGTACCTGCTGGATCGCTACTACGACCCCGGGACGGTTGGCCCGGCAGCAGTGCGCGAGAAGATCCACGAAAAGATCACCATGGACATCATCGGTCAGATTCCTGCCATCGCGGGACGGCTGGATGACGGCGACCGTGAGCTGGTGATCGAGATCATCAGGGGCGGGCGACTCCGAGACTACCGTCGCGACATTGTGAGCAGCAACCTGGATGCTGACAAGATGGACTACCTGCTGCGCGACGCCTACTTCGCCGGCGTGCGGTACGGCTGGTTCGACCTGGACAAGATCATCGAGTCGTTCCTGGTCCAGCGTTCCGCGGACGAGAGCTTCTTGATGGTGGCGGAGAGCGGCGTGTTCGCGGTGGAGCAGCTCATCGTCTCGAAGCACCACATGACCCAGCAGGTCTACGCGCACCGCGTCAGGGCGATCACCGATGCGATGATCGTGCGCGGCCTGGAGCTTGCACTGAGCGCCGACGAGCGGCTCCAGGCGGCGTACCGGTACGATGGAACCGCGGGACACCTGGCCCGTTACCTGGAGCTGGACGACGCGCGAGTCTCCGAGGCCGTCTTGCAGGGGCCAGACCCGCGAGCGCGCGAGATCTTCCGCCGGCTTCGCGAGCGGCGGCTCTACAAGGAGGTGGCGTTGATCCCGCTGGGCGAGGTGCCGAACGCGGTGGTTCGGAATCAGCTCCTCAAGCTGAACGACGATCGACGGCTGGTGCTCGAGGAGCAGATTGCCGAACTCGTACACTGTGAGCCCTGGCAGGTCATCGTGCACCGGAAGACCGTGAAGAATCCAGCCTATCAGGATCTGGGGGGGCTGGATCCAGAAGAGATCTATTACGTCCGTCGCAACGGCGTCCCCGCGGCGCTGAAGGACCACCCCGAGCTGGTTATGGCCCTGCACTCCGCCTCCGAGCGGATCCATGTGATTGCGCCGCATGATCCGGCTCCTGGCGAGAGCCGCGAACTGGCAAAAGGCAGACGAGCGGAGCTGGAAGACGCCATCCGCGCGCTCGTGTACAAGTCATAGGAGGTCACCAGTGACGATCAACGACGCGATACTCGCCGTCATCGGCGCCTCCGGGCAGACCGGTGTGCGCGGGCGCACGCTCGTCCAGAAGAAGCTCTACTTCCTCTCCGTCCTGATGGCCGAGGACTTCGGCTTCACCTCCCACTTTTACGGCCCCTACAGCTCGCTCGTCGCGCAGCAGCTCGGCGCGCTAGTCGCCGCCGGCTTCGTCACGGAGGAGGTTGGCCTGCTGGGCCGCGGCGGACGGTTCGCCGAGGCTCGCCGGTACACCTACCGGCTGACGGAGGCTGGTGCTGAGGTGCAGCCCTCACCCGATTCCGCGTCGGACGGATGGTTCGCCGCGATCGAAAGAGTGAACGATCATCGGATCTCTGACGACGTCGACAAGCTCTCCATCGCAGCCAA
>JADZDV010000131.1 GCA_020850915.1 Chloroflexota bacterium
CCTACAACCTGGGCGGCTCCCTGGTCGGGCTGGTGCTTGGGAGCGCCGCGGCTCTCGGTCTAGCCGCCGTGGGCAATGCCGCGCTCCAGCCATTCGGCCTGCGCCTGGAGCCGCACCTGGAGCCGCGCAGCCTCGTGCTGTCGCTGAGTCTCGGCACGGCGCTCACGATCCTATCGACCCTGTTTGCCGCCTGGCGCGCCACGAGGTTGAGCCCGCTTGCCGCGCTGCAAGACCTGCCGGATCCCCCGGCCCGACACCGCGCGGTGCTGGGCTCGATCGGCCTTCTCCCTGCTGGCCTCCTGGCGCTCTGGGCGGCGCGCACCTTCGACTACGGCCTGGCTCTGACCATTGGTGTCCTGTGCGTGGTCGTCGGCTGCGCCGCCATTGCTCGGGTCGCCCTACGGGCCAGGGGCGTTTCGCAGGAGGCCGCCGATCGACTCGCGTTCACCCTGGCGGGACTGGCACTACTGGTGTACTGGCTCCTGCCGTTCGATGCACCTCTTGCACCCCCACGACCGCGTGGACGAAACCTCGACACGCTCCTGGGAGCCGGCTGCAGCCTGGTGCTGGGAGTTCTCTGGGTTGTGGTCTACAACCTGCGCAGCCTGCTTCGCCCCCTCGAGGCCGGGGCCGGGCGGACGGCGCGACTCCGACTCGGACTCCGGCTGGCGGCCTCCTACCCGGCCAGCGCACCTGGCCGCACGGGTCTGACCGCGGGGATGTTCACTCTGGTGATCTTCAGCATGGTCGTCTCGTCCGTCCTCTTGACCGCGACGCACCGGGCCTACAGCGATCCGGAGGCGCTCTCCGGTGGCTTCGACGTGCGGGCGGATCTCACACACCCAGCCGACCTGCCCGACCTGCCGGCCGCTATCACGCAGGCCGAGGCCATCCGTCCGGAGGACGTGACTGGGATCGGGCGGCTGACGGACCAGCCGGTGCAGGTAATCGACCCGGCGGCCGACACGGCGCGCTGGCAACCATCGACACTGCGCATGGCGGACGCCGGATTTGTGGAAGGTCTGCGCTCGCCGTTGGCTTCCCGGGCGCGGGAGTTCTCTTCCGACCGTCAGCTCTGGGAGGCACTCGTCTCGAGCCGGGGGCTGGCCGTGCTGAGCAGCCCGTCTAGCACGGGAGCCGGCGGCTCGCCGCTCGGCGACCCTCCGGGCGCACCTCTGGCAGGCGGGGCATTCCAGCCAACCACGATCTGGGCCCGCGACGATCGCGGTCAGGCGATCCCTCTACGGGTGGTGGGACTGCTCGATCCGCGGGTGACGTTCGGAGCCGGCCTCTACACAGGGCACTTGAGCCTACAAGACGCGGGCTGGAGCCCACCACCGCGGACGGCGTACTACATCAAAGCCGCCGACGGCGTGGCGCCGGAGAGCCTTGCGCTCGGCTTGAGCGCGTCGTTTCAGGCGCAAGGTCTGCGCGCGTCAGCCATTGGCGAGGACATCCGTCGTATCCAGTCTGTTCGCACGCTCCTGAACGAGCTGCTCCAGGGGTTCTTCGGGATCGGACTGCTGGCAGGACTGGCGGCACTGGGCTTGCTCGCGCTTCGCGCGGTGATGGACCGGCGCTACCAGATCGGCCTATTGCGGACGCTGGGCGCTTCAAGACGACTGATCGCATTGACGGTCCTGGCCGAGGCGACAATCGTCGCTACCATCGGGACAACGCTGGGAATCGTGCTGGGACTAGCGTTGGCCGGTCGACTTGTGGAGCACCTGGCTCGTCAGAATCCGGAGCTTGTCTTCAGCGTTCCGGTCGGGCAGGTCGCGGGGATCGCGGCGCTTGCGTGGGTCGCTTCGCTGGCCATGACCGCCGCGCCGGCCCGCGGCGCGGCGGTCATACCCCCGGTCGACGCGCTTCGCGACCCGCTGTAAGGGAGCGTTGAGGACTGGCGGTGGGCGCTAACGCGCGTCGCTCCAGGCCACGCGCCGCCAGCCAGGTCGCAGCCGCCGCGATTCGGTTTGATAGCAGGCCCGACAGAAGTAGCCATCACCATCCGGCGCTTCCAGCGGAATCGCATCGACGTGGCCAATGCCGATGAAGATCTCGCATTCGCGGCACTTCAGCGTGGCCTCGTACTCGCTGACCAGCAGGGGGTAGTTGCGCGTCATCATATCGTTGGACTCCAGCTCAACCGCGGGAGGCGACGGCGCCCTGAATCATCGCCATCAGGCACACGAGGGCCAGCAACACCAGCGCTGATTCCACCGCCCGCGCCTCCGGAAGGGAACTGCCTGGATTCTAATCGCCGCCCGGGGCAATCAGAGTCACAAGCACCTAACATCCGCGCCACGGGATCAGCACACCTGCCAGCCAGCGACTCACACGCGAAGGCGGGACTTTCCATCGACGGAGGACGGTCGTGACGGCACTCAGCCCGCGGGAGAGGTGCTGATGAGAATGACGCCCGCGAGCACCGTCAGCGCGCCGACCACGCGCCGCACCGTGAGCTGCTCCATCTTTCGGAGCAGAATGGGGGAGAGCGCCAGCACGAACAGCGGTGAGGATGTCAGGACCGGCGCCACCACGGCGACCTGTCCGTAACGAAGCGCGGTGTAGCCGCTGAGCAATCCGCCGGCCTGGAACACGCCGGCCATGAGGAAGAACCGCACACCGGGACGCCAGTTCAGCCGACGGCGCTGGCCAACCATGAGCAGGGCGCAGATCGATCCGGCGACACAGATCGCGATCAGCAGCCCCACGATGGGATGGGAGACCTCCGGCAACGCCGCGCGCCGAACGTTGTACGAGAGGCCAAAAAAGACGGCGCTGGCCATCGGCGCCAGCACGCGACGGTCGAATTCGACCCGCTCGCGGTCCGAAGCCAGCGACAGCACGGTGACACCCGCCACGGCCATGAACCCACCCACGTAGACCGGCAGCGGCGACCGCTCCCCCTGGAACACCAGCGCGAAGACCACCGCTGTTACCGGCGCGGTGCTCTTCAGCGCATACGACACGCTCGGCCCGACGGTCCGGATTCCGGTGTAGATGAGAAACACGGAGCTGAGTCCCAGCAGACCGTCCAGGAGGAACAGCCCGAACGATCGACCGCTCATCGAGATCGGCCACGCCATCAGCAGCGTTGACGGGATCAGGACCGTGGCGCTGGCCAGGTATGTGGCGAGCGTGCCTTCCAGCAGGTCGCTGGTGACGAAGCCAAACCGGGCCGCGATGCCGGAGAGTCCGAGCAACAGCGCTCCGAGCAGGGCGAAAGCGATCGGAACCCAGGCATCGTTCACGGGTCGAGTATACGTCGGCCCACCACGAGCGGTTCGATGGCGACGAACACGGGGCTTCGGGCGACGGGCTCGTGCGTCGCCGGTCCGCGGCTCGGCCCCGAACAACAGAGGAGCGGCCGTGGTGACGGCCGCTCCTTCCGCCTGCTGATGATGTCACGCTACGTCAGTTGTTGCCGTTGCTGTTCTCGTTGTCGTGGTCGCCGCCCTCGGTACCCTTGACGCCAAAGCCGCCGTGCTGCAGCTCGGTTCCGCCCAGGTAGATTCGGACGTCGTACGCGCCGCCGGGGATCTGCCCTTCCTTGCCGTCCCTCTTGACCACTCGGAAGCCAGAGCGCCCATTGCCCTGGCTGCAGCAGTCGAGGTCGCCGAAGTTGTAGTCCTCGCCCTCGAATCGAACGATCCGACTGAGGGTGGCGCCAGCAGGCATGTTGAAATACTCGAACGTCACGTAGACGCCGTCGTTGTCGCTATCGAACTCGATCGCCGCGTTGTCCGGCAGGAACTGGCTCGTCATACCGCTCGAAAAGGTCAGGGCGCCGACTCCTGGTCCACCCTGCGCAGCCGGCCCGGCGCTGGCCGGGGAGATTGAGAACGGCGTGGGGCCCACGATGGCCAGGGTCAGTAGGAACGTCAGTCCGATCACCAGCACTCTGAAACGCATCTGTCCCCTCCTTGCCCGCTTCCGCGTGCAACCACTCGAGGCAACACCGCTCCCGCGGCGCGTTCAGGCCGCGTCCAGGGGTGGTGTGCTGTTCCGCCGCTCGCCTCCTGTGCCCCAGAACATTCTTCGCGGCGACAGGTCCTCCCTGCTCCCCTGCCCAGTATACGACCGGTGTTGCCGGGATGGTGTAACCCGTCGCACACTGCACCCGTCATTTTCGAGCGCTTCTGAGCGCGGTCTGGTACCGTTCGTACGGGAGGAAGCAGCATGCCCACCCGCGTCATCGTCATCTCCGACTTCGTCTGACCGTACTGCTACCTGGCCGAGGGTCCCTTGGCCGAGCTGCAGGCGCGCCACGACGTCGAGGTGAGCTGGCTGCCCTTTGAGTTGCGCCCCGAGCCGGCGCCTCTGCCAGACATGTCCGGGCCAGATGGCGAGCGCTATCGAACGAGCTGGCAGCGTGGGGTGGCCCCATTGGCCGCCCAGTTCGGCGTGGAGATGCATTTCAACCCGATCAAGCCGCGCTCGCGCCTCGCCCATGAGACCGCGGAGCTGGCGCGGATAGAAGGCAAGTTCGACGCGATGCGCCAGACGATCTTCCGCGCCTACTTCGTGCAAGGCAAGGACATCGGCGACCCCGAGGAGCTGGTCAGGCTGGCCCTAGAGACTGGACTGGAACTCGAGTCGGTTCGCTCGACGCTGGCAAACGGCGACCTGACGCCTCGCGTCCAGGAGCTCGAGACGATCGCCCTGCGCTGGGGCATTCAGGCCGTTCCGACGATGGTCATCGGCCGCTACGCCGTCCAGGGCGTCCGCCCGTACGAAACCCTGCGCGACGTCCTCGCCCGTGTCGAGTCAGAGGCAACGTCAGAACCGACCGCCGAGATCTGAGGCTGGCGCCTCAGCGGCCCACACCACACGCGCCGGCCCGGGCTGGAAGAGGCGGACGTCGCGCGCCTCTGCACGTCGCGGACGTGCAGGTAGAGTTGCGCGCTCACAGCAGGTCGAGCGTGCGGAGCGCCTCGTCGATGATCGAGCGCCCGGTGATCGGCGCGATCAGTGCGAGTTTTCTGCGCG
>JADZDV010000132.1 GCA_020850915.1 Chloroflexota bacterium
ACCGCCCGGGTCATCGGCCATGGCGCCCGACGGACGCGATGATGGACGATCTCTATACCTCCGCCGACGCGCTCCTGTTCGTGAGCGCGCAGGAGGGCTTCGGTATCCCGCTGATCGAGGCTGGAATAGCGGGATTGCCGGCGTTCTGCGCGGATATCCCACCGTTGCGGGAGATCGCGGGAGGGGACGCTATCTTCTTCAGCCTGGAGGCGTCCCCGCTCGAGATTGCTGAACGCATCGCCGCGTTCGTGCGGACGGATCAGCGCTACCGGCTCCGCAAGCGGGTGCTGGCGCGGTACACGTGGAGCCACGTGTTCGACGAGCAGTTGATCCCGCTGCTTCGCGCGGTGGCTGCTGGCGACACCACGGGGGTCTGATTACGACGGTGAGTCCAGCTCAGTCGCAAGAGCAGCGCGCGTACACCATCCTGGTACCGATCGCGGACCTGCACGAGGCGTCCGATCTGATCAAAATGGCCGCGGCGCTGATGCCGTTGCTTGGCGGCGACGTGCAAGGGAGGGTCGTCGCCCTCGGTGTGGTCGAAATCCCTGAAGAGATGGCGTTTACGGCTGGCGCCGTGCCGGCCAGGCTGCATCGCAGGCTCCTGGGGCGTCTGCGCCGATTTGACAGAACGTCGTCGATCGAGCTGCGGACCACCGTGCGAGTCTCGCGCCAGATCTGGCATGGCATCGTCGAGGCTGCCGCCGAGGAGCGAGCGGATCTGATCCTGCTCGGCTGGAAAGGCTGGACCGCGTCACAGGACGCCATTTTCAGCCGCACGATCGACCAGGCGGTGCGCAACGCCCCGTGCGACATCGCGCTGGTCAGCCGGCTGAATCCGGCGATGGTCAAGCGAGTGCTCGTGCCAGTGCGTGGTGGCCCGCACGCCGAGCTGGCGCTGCGGCTTGCCGTGGGGCTGGCCAACACGTCCGGTGGCATCGTCACGGCGCTGCGTATCGAGACGCCGGATCGCCCGTATGACGAGCTGGACCAGGAGAACGAAGAGTTCCATGCCGTGCTGGCAACGTCTTGCCAGCCGGAGCTGACGCGCGAGGTGGTCGTGCGTAGCGGGTCGGTCGCCGACGCAATCGTCGCCGAGGCGAACAGCCACCAGGTCATCGTCATGGGCGCGGCGGCACAGGTGGATCAGCAAGCCCTGTTCGGGCCGATCGCGGACCGCGTGGCGCGAGAGCTGGACCGCACCGCGCTCATCATCGTGAAGACCCGTCTCCCCGGCGACTTGCTCCACGAGGGCGGTGTGCCGCTCCTACCTGGGCAAGCTTCGGGCGAACCCCATCCCGATCTCTCGATCGTGGTTGACAAGTGGTTCGCCGAGAACACCTTTGACAGTCGGGAGTTCGAAGACCTTCGCGACCTCGTGCGTCTGAAAGAGCGGCAGGGACTGACAGTCAGCCTGGGACTGCCAACGCTCAACGAAGAGGAGACGATCGGCACAATCCTCAGGCTGGTTCAAACCGAGCTGGTAACGCGGCACCGGTTGCTGGACGAGATCCTCATCGTGGACAGCGGCTCGACGGACCGCACGCGGAAGATCGCCGAGGAGTGTGGCGTGCCGGTGGTGCTGCATTCGGAGGTCCTGCCGGAGATGGGCGCGTACCGTGGCAAGGGAGAAGCGCTCTGGAAGAGCCTGCACGTGCTGAGCGGAGATCTGGTGGCATGGGTGGACACCGACATCAAGAACTTTCACCCGCGTTTCGTCTACGGAATTCTGGGCCCGCTGCTCAAAGACCGCCGGATCAAGTACGTCAAGGGTTTCTACAAGCGGCCGATCAGTCTTGGCCGAGGCCTGGTGGCTACTGGCGGCGGGCGCGTCACCGAGCTGACAGCTCGACCACTGCTCAATCTGTTCTATCCGGAGCTGTCCGGTGTGATCCAGCCCCTGGCCGGCGAATACGCCGCTCGGCGGGACGTGCTGGAACGGGTCCCCTTTCTGACCGGTTACGGGGTTGAGATCGGGCTGCTTATCGACCTGCTCGAGCGCCACGGTCTTCAGGCGATCGGACAGGTGGACCTGAAGCGCCGGGTGCATCGGAACCAGAGCCTCCACGCGCTCTCCACGATGGCCTTCACCATAACCAGCGTGATCCTTCATCGGCTCGAGCAGCGCGGGCGTATGCAGATAGCCGGCGATCTGAATCGCAGCATGAAGCTGATTCAGCACGAGGCCGACCGCTTCCACATCGAGATCAAGGAAATGGCCGATCACGAGCGGCCGCCGATCATCACCGTACCGGCGTACGCGGAGCGACGCTCCAGGCTTGGCCGGCCGCTCGTCGCGACGCCGTGACGCGACTCCTGCTCGCCCGCCACGGGCGGACGGACTGGAATGACGAAGGGCGCTATCAGGGCCAGAGCGACCCGTCGCTGAACGCTGAGGGCTGGCGCCAGGCGGAGGAGCTGGCGGCGCGGCTACGAGACGAGCCGCTCGCGGCGGTGTTCTCAAGCGACCTGCGCCGGGCCGAAGAGACGGCGCGGGCCGTCGCGGAGCTGCACCGCCTCGTGGTGCGGATCGATCCACGGTTGCGCGAGATCCACCAGGGGCGCTGGGACGGCATGCTGTACGACGAGATCCTCGCGCAGGATGGCGACCTCTTGCGGGCATGGGAAGCGCACCCGCTCGCCGCGCGTCCGCCCGGAGGCGAGAGCCTGGACGAGGTGCGATCGCGCGTCGTCGCGGCGACGCGGGACATCGTGGGGGAGTTCCCCAGGCAGGTTGTCTGCCTCGTCAGCCACAAGGTCAGCCTGACGGTCCTACGGTGTGTCGTGACGGGCGAGGACCTCGAGCGGGCGCTCCAGGTGCTGCCGTCGAACGCGACGTACGTTACGCTGGACGCGCCAGATGATCCGTCGTGGCTCGAGGAACGGGCATCGCCATGAGCCCGCGGCCAATCGCCGACGGAGAGCAGGTCCTGTTGCTCGACGACGCGGACCATCGGCAGCTCGTCAGGCTGGAGGCCGGCGCCCGTTATCACTCTCACCTTGGCAGCGTGCGCCACGACGACTTGATCGGCTGTTTCGAAGGCGCCCGAGCGACGACGTCGACCGGGCGATCGGTGCGAGTCTTCCGTCCGAGGCTGCTGGACTTCCTGCGGGAGATGCCGCGCCGGACGGCCGTGATGTCGCCGAAGGACATCGCGATGCTCCTCCTCTGGA
>JADZDV010000133.1 GCA_020850915.1 Chloroflexota bacterium
CCGCGTCCGGGACGCCGCGGGTCATCGGCGTATCGATCCAGCCCGGGCAGATGGCGTTGGCGGTGATCTGGTGGCGCGCCAGCTCCACGGCGAGCGTGCGGGTGAGGCCGATCAGGCCGGCCTTCGCAGCGGCGTAGTTCGCCTGGCCGAAGTTCCCCAGCCAGGAGCTCGAGGACAGGCTCACGATTCGGCCGTACTGCTGGGCGCGCATCGGCACCGCCGCGGCACGCGCAAAGAGGAACGGGCCCTTCAGATCGACGTCCAGCACGACGTCCCACTGCTCGTCGGTCATCTTCCCGAGCTGCGCATCCCGATTGATGCCAGCGTTGTTCACCAGGATGTCCAGCCGGCCAAACCGCTCCACGGCGAGGCCCACCGCCCGCTCGGCATCAGCCGTGCTCGAGGCGTCGCCCGCCACCGCCAGCGCCGGCGCACCGCTGGCCTCGAGCCGCCGAGCGAGCGCGTCAACCGCGCCCTGCTCGAGGTCAAAGACCACGAGTCTGGCCCCCTCCTCCGCCAGCCGCGAGGCGATCGCCTCGCCAATGCCTCGCCCCGCGCCCGTCACCAGCGCCACTCGGTCCTGCATCCTTCCGGCCACGACACGCTCTCCTGTTCGACGATGACATCGGCCTGTCGCTATTCGCCCACGCTTGCCAGCCGCCCCATCTCTCGCGCACGCACCAGGCCGCGCTGAGCGTACCAGCCAGCGAGCAGCAGCGCGAGAACGCCGCTGGCGATCGCGATGGTGGTCTCGCGCCAGTCGGGCTGGCCGGCAACCGCGGCGCGGGCCGCTTCGAACGCATGCGCGGACGGCAGCAGGCCGGCCAAGGCCTGTAGCACCGGCGGCAGCACCTTCACTGGGTACACCGCGCAGGAGAGCGGCTGCACCAGGTGGGCGAAGCTCCAGGCCAGCACGTCCATCCGGCGCCCGTACCGCAGGATGAGCCCGATCACCACCATCCCGAGCGCCCAGCCGGAGAGAATGAGCGCCACCAGGACGCCGATCAGGCTCACCCCCAGACTCCAGATCTGAAAGCCGTAGAGCGCCCAGGCGAGCAGGCTCATCGCGCCGGCCGCCAGCGCCGTCTTCACCAGCCCCACCAGGAATGAGCCGAACACATACTCCAGCGGCTCCAGCGGAGAGCCGAACAGGTTCAGCACGTTCCCCGCCCAGCTCTCCTCGAGCACCGCGACCGCCAGATCCTCCTGCGCGCGGTAAAGGACGATCCAGAGGATCATGCCGCTCAGAAAGACGGAGGGGAGGAAAGTCGCGCCAACCTGTGCCAGCAGGTAGACCGTGACGAGCCCCCAGACGATCACCTCGACGATCGGCCAGTAGAAGACGTCGAACGCCCTCGGGAGGGAGTGTCGAAGGGTGAGCCACTGTCGCCGCGCAACGCCCTTGATGCGCCGGAGTCTCATGAGACGGCTGCCGCGTCTCCGGGCCCGGCCGCATTCTTCTCGCGTCCTTCTCTGGCAAGCTGGAGGAAAAGGTCTTCCAGCGTAGGCTGACGGATCTCCAGCCCCACCAGGCGCGAGGCCGTCTGGATTTCCGCTACCAGCTCGGCCGCGGAGGCCGTGTCGCGCGCTTCGGTCTCGAGCCAGCCATCCCGGTCGGCCCGAAGCTGACCGTTCAGACGCGCCAGCAGGCTGCCAGGCAACGGGCCGGACGGCTTGAGGCGGACCACGACCCGACCCGCCCGCTCGGCCAGCTCCCGAGGAGGCCCGTCCATCACAACCCGACCATTGTGGAGGAAGACGACCCGCGTGGCAAAACGCTCGATCTCGACCATGTTGTGGCTGGCCCAGAGCAGCGTCACCCCACTCCGGGCAAGGCCGACGAGGTACCGACGGATCGTGGCAGCCGTGTCAGGGTCCAGGCTCGCCGTTGGCTCGTCGAGCAGGAGCAGCTCCGGCTCTGACAGGAGCGCCTTGGCAAGCACCGCGCGCATCCGCTGGCCCGCGGAGAGCTGCATCGTCGGCCGATCGGCCAGCTCGCCGAGATCGAGCTCCTGAATGAGCCGTTCGATCCTCGGCGCTGGGTCGGGGACTTCGTACAGATCCGAGAATACCGCCAGGTTCTCGCGGAGACTCAGGTCGCGCGGCAGCCCCGCGTAGGCGGAGGCGAAGTTGACGCGCCGCATGGCGCGCGAGCGCTGGCGGGTAACGTCGTGGCCGAACAACTCCACCCGTCCGCTCGTCGGGGTCAAGACGCCGAGAATCAGGTTGATCGTCGTCGTCTTGCCAGCGCCGTTCGGGCCCAGCAGCCCCACAACCTCGCCCGGCTCGACGCTGAGCTCGAGCCGGTCGAGCGCCAGCACGGCATCGTAACGCTTGGTCAGCCCGATCGCTCGGAGCACCGGCGCTGCCCTGTTGCCAGGGTCCAGGTCATACGAGGCCATCTCAGGAGGATACAACGATCCTCTCGGAGCAGTTGGGTTTCTCGAGTGAGCACGGCCGAACGCCCGACAAGCGCCAGGTCCGCTCCTGGCACAGACTACAGTCGAATCAGCCGCCTGCGAGCGGCGACGGCGATGGCCTCACCGCGACTCGAGACGCCGAGCTTCTGAAAGATGCAACTGACGTGGAACTTCACGGTGCGCTCAGTTATGTACAGTTGTTGCGCGATCTCCTTGTTGCGCAGCCCTTTTGCCACCAGCTCCAGCACCTCGTGCTCGCGCTCAGTGAGCGCTTCGGCTGCCTCGCTGTCCGAGCTCAGGAGGTCGCCCATGTGGCCCAGCAGCTTGCGGGCAACCACGGGCTCGATGGTCGACCCGCCCTGGTTCACTACCCGGATAGCTCGGAACAGCTCCTCACGAGGGGCGCCCTTCAGAAGATAGCCCCGCGCTCCGGCCTTGACCGCGTCGAGAATCCGCTCGTCCGTGTCGTAGGCTGTCAGCACCAGGACACGGGCATCTCCATGCTCGGCTCGAATGCGGCGGATGCCCTCTGGGCCGTCCACCCGTGGCATCTCGAGGTCCATCAAGATCACATCCGGACTCAGCTCGTGGAACAGCTTCTGGGCCTCTTCGCCATCCGATGCTTCTCCGACGACCTCGAAATCCCGCTGGGTGGAGAGCATCGCGGCGAGACCTTCTCGCACCACCGGGTGGTCGTCCACGATCAGAACGCGGATCATGAGCTAGCACCCCCGCCTGCGACTGCCGCCGGCTGGCGCCGCGCTCCGAGAGGCACGACCACCTCGATACGCGTACCGCGGCCGGGGGCGCTGTCGATGTCGAAGCTGCCGCCGAGCAGCTTCGACCGCTCCTGCATGCCGATCAAGCCAAAGCCGCCCTTCCGCCGATCGCGCGGTGCGACCGGGTCGAATCCCACACCGTCGTCCTCGACACTGAGGCGCAGCTCGCCATCCCGAGCCTCGAGGATGACTCGAAGTGTACGAGGATCGGCGTACTTCCCGACATTGGTCAGCGCTTCCTGGGCGATGCGGTACAGCCCGGCTTCCACCGCGGCGGGCAAGCGAGTGATGACGTCGCGGGCGCGAAACTCCGCCCGCACGTCGAACTCGCTCCCGAACTCCCCAACCAGCTCCTCGAGCGCAGCCGGCAGCGATCTCTTCTGGAGCGGCCCCGCGCGCAGGTCCATCACCGACCGTCGCGCCTCCTCGAGGTTTGCGCGCGCCAGGGTCAGCGCCTTGATAATCTTGTCCCGAATCCTTCGGTCGCCGTCCTCCAGCAGCACATCGGCCACCTCGAGTTGGAGGACG
>JADZDV010000134.1 GCA_020850915.1 Chloroflexota bacterium
CATGTGGCAGCCGGAGCAGCCGTCCAACCAGACGGTCGCGGCGCGGACCCGCGGCGTCTCGCCATTGGCGCCTGGCGCGGTCATCGCCGCCGCTCCCGCATGGTGACCAGGTACGGCAGGAACTCGCGCCGTTTGACCATCTCCGCCACGGAGCGCCCCTTCTCGAACAGGGCGCCGGTCGGGCAGACCTGGACGCACTTGCCGCAGCTCGTGCAGGTCGAGGAGGCGCCCCACGGCTCGTTCAGGTCAGTGATGACACGCGCATCGGCGCCGCGGCCCATGACATCCCAGGTGTGGGCGCCCTCGATCTCGTCGCACACGCGCACGCAGCGGGTGCAGAGGATGCAGCGGCTCTGGTCGGCGACGAACCGCTCGTGCGAGGCGTCCACGCCGCGCCGCGCGTACAGGTACGGCAGGCGCACGTGGTCCATCCCGAGACGCTGGGCCAGCGCCTGAAGGCCGCAGTTGCCGTTCGCCACGCAGACGGCGCAGATGTGATTCCCCTCCGCGAACAGCATCTCGAGGATTATCCGCCGGTATCGCTGGAGCTGTTCGGAGAACGCCGTGACCTGCATGCCCTCTTCGACGCGGGCGACGCAGGCCGGCTGCAGCTTCGAGCTGCCTTCCACCTGGACCAGGCAGAGGCGGCAGCCGCCGTGCGCCGTGAGGCCCTCCAGGTAGCAGAGGCCTGGGATCTCGATGCCGTTCTCCTGGGCGACGTCCATGATCGTCTCGTGCTCGCCCGCCCCAACTTCCTGCCCGTCGATGGTCAGCGTGTGGACGCGCGCGGACGGCGTGGCGAGGCGCGTGGCCGGGTTTCGGGGATTGGCTGGCGGCACAGCGGCGCTCCTTACGTGGTTGTCGGGGCCGGCCTGTCCACCGGCACGCGCTCAGGGTTCGGCATGACGTCCCCGGGCGGCCGGTTGCCCGTGCCCGGCTCGCGGATCAGGTCGAGGTACTCCTGGCGGAAGAAGCGCAGGGTGCTCAGCACGGGGTTCGGCGCCGCCTGGCCCAGGCCGCACAGGCTGGTGTTGCGGACCATGTCACACAGCTCCTCGAGCAGCGGCAGGTCGTCCCCCCGCGCCTCCCCGTCGGCAAACCTGGTCAACAGCTCGTGCATCTGGACCGTCCCCACCCGGCAGGGCACGCACTTGCCGCAGCTCTCGTCGCGCGAGAACTCCATGAAGTAGCGTGCCACGTCCACCATGTTGGTGGTGTCGTCCATGACGATCATGCCACCGGAGCCCATGATCGTCCCGAGGCGGCTGAGCGACTCGTAGTCCACCGCGATGTCCAGGTGCTCCTCGGGAATGCAGCCGCCCGATGGTCCGCCCGTCTGGACTGCCTTGAAGGTCCGGCCCTCCGGGATGCCGCCGCCAATCTCGTAGATCACCTCGCGCAGCGAGATGCCCATCGGGACCTCGATCAGGCCGGTGTGCTGGATCCGCCCGGTGAGGGCAAAGACCTTCGTGCCCTTGCTCTTCTCCGTGCCGATCGAGGCGAACCAGTCGGCGCCGTTCCGGACGATCGGCGCGATGTTGGCGAACGTCTCCACGTTGTTGATGAGGGTCGGGCAGCCCCAGAGCCCGGACTCGGCGGGATAGGGCGGCCGCGGCCGCGGCGTCCCTCGGCCGCCTTCGATCGAGGCGATCAGGGCCGTCTCCTCGCCGCAGACGAACGCCCCGGCGCCGACGCGAATCTCGACGTCGAAGTTGAAGCTGGTCCCGCCGATCGCCTCGCCCAGCACCCCGAGCCGCTTCGCCTGGCGGATCGCCGTGGTCAGCCGCTTGATGGCCAGCGGGTACTCGGCCCGGACGTACAGGTAGCCGAGACTCGCGCCCACGGCGTACGCGGCGACCGCCATGCCCTCCAGACCGCGATGCGGGTCGCTCTCCAGGACGCCGCGGTCCATGAACGCGCCGGGGTCGCCCTCGTCGCCGTTGCAGATGACGTACTTCCGCGGGCCAGGCCCCTTCGCGACGGTCCGCCACTTCAGCCCGGTGGGGTAGCCGGCTCCGCCGCGGCCGCGTAGGCCGGCGCGGGTGATCTCCGTGATGACCTCCTCGGGCGCCAGCTCGTCGAGCGCCCGGAGCAGCGCCCGGTAGCCGTCGTGCGCCACGTACTCCTCGATCCGCTCCGGATCGATCCGCCCGGCGTTCTCCAGGACGGTCCTGGTCTGGCGGGTGAAGAACGGGATGTCCGTGCGGAGGGCGAGCCGTCTCACCGGCCGCTGGCCCAGGGCGCGGACGATCTCCGGGGCGTCCGCGGGCTCGACGCGCTGGTACATTGTCCCGCTCGGCTCGACGGTTACCAGGGGCGCGGCGGCGCACAGGCCGGGACAGCCGACTCCCTTGACCCGGCAGCTCTCGCTCCGCCCCTGCCGCTGCACTTCCCCCCTGAGGGCCGCCGCCAGTAGCTCGCTGCCCGACGCCTGGCAGGCCGTGGCGGTGCAGACGTCGATCTGGTGCTGGAAGCGAGCGCGTTCTGTCCGCTCGGCACCGGCGAGCCTGGTCAGCTCATCGGGTGTCACGGCCGCGTCGGCTCCGGCTGGTAGACCAGGGCGTCCAGCCGGTCCCGCAGCTCCGTCGGCGACATCAAGCCGACGACCTGGCCGTCCAGCACCACCGCGGGTGCCAGGGCGCAACTGCCCAGGCAGCGCGCGGTCAGGAGCGAGAGCTCGCCGTCCGCCGTCGTCTCGCCACTCCTGATGTCGTACCGCTCGCGGATGGCCGACAGCAGGGCGGCGCTGCCCTTGATATAGCAGGCGGTGCCCGTGCAGACGACGCAGGTGTGCTCGCCGGCCGGCTTCAGGCTGAAGACGTGGTAGAACGTCGCCACGCCGTACACCTTGCTGGGCGGCACGCCGAGGCTCGTCCCGACGTACCGAAGCGAGGCGTCGTCCAGGTAGCCGAACGCCTGCTGGACGGCGTGCAGCGCTTCGATCAGCGCATCGGGGGCGTACCCCTGGCGGCGCATGACCGTCTCCACGATGCGCCAGCGGCGGTCATCCCCGGGCGGCAGCGCCTTGACGAGCCGCGGCCGGATCACGGGCTGGCCTCCGAAGGCCAACTGCCGGGGAAAACGGGCGTGGGGCGCCAGGATTGCAGGGCTTTCATGTAGTTGGTGCGTTCGAAGCTGTCAGGGTCCGCCACGTGCTGCTGACTCATGCTGCCCTGCATCTGCGCGATCGACTCGTACTCGTGGACCTCGAGCCAGCTCGTGATCTCCTGGACGATCTCCCCGATCCGCTGAACGCCACGCTGGAGCAATTCCGAGGCCATCATAGTGACTCGCGCGCCGGCCATGAGGCCTTTCAGCACGTCGTCACCGGTGTGGACGCCGCCGGTGATGGCGAATTCGATGGGGACGCGACCGTACAGGATCGCGACCCAACGGAGCGGCAGGCGCAGGTCTTCTGACTTGCTCAGGACGATGTGTGGCACGACCTCGAGCTGCTCGATGTCGAGATCCGGCTGGTAGAAGCGGTTGAACAGCACCAGGCCGTCGGCACCGGCGCGCGCCATGCGCATCGCGATGTTGGCGATCGAGCTGAGGAACGGGCTGAGCTTGACCGCCACCGGGATGGAGACGTGGCGCCGCACCTCGCGGAAGACGTCCAGGTACATGTCGTCGACCGCCTCGCCGCTGAGCCTTGGGTCTGTCGGCAGGTAGTACATGTTCAGCTCGAGCGCGTCTGCCCCGGCCTGTTGGATGGCGCGCGCGTACTCGATCCAGCCGCCGACGGAGACGCCGTTCAGGCTGCCGATGATCGGCACCTCGACGGCCTCTTTGGCCCGCAGGATCAGCTCCAGGTAGTCCTCCGGGCCCACGCGGTAGCGTCCCAGCTCCGGGAGGTAGGTCAGCGCCTCGGCGAAGCTCTCGGCGCCGAAGGTCAGGTAGTGGTCCAGTCGCAGACCGGCCTGGGAGATCTGCTCTTCGAAGAGCGACGGCAGGACGACAGCCGCCGCGCCGGCATCTTCGAGCTGACGAATGGAGCCGAGGGAGCGACCGAGTGGCGAGGCTGACGGAACGATGGGATGCTTCAACGACAGGCCGAGGTAACGTGTGCTCAGGTCCATGACGTCAGTCCTCGCTCGCGATCTGCCGGTAATGGTGCCACCGCGCGCGTACGGCGGCCTGGGCCTCGGCGAGCAGGCGCGCAGCCTCATCGGGATTGCTGTCGAGCAGCATGTGGTAGCGGCCCTCGTTGTACATATAGCTCTCGAGGGGCACCTTCGGGTCGTGTGAGTCGAGCTGGAACGGCAGCTTGCCCTGGAGGCGCAGCCGCGGATCGAAGCGGTACAGCGGCCAGTAGCCGGACTCCACCGCCAGCCGCTGCTGGGTCATTCCCTTGGCTATGTCGATCCCGTGGGCGATGCAGTGGCTGTAGGCGATGATCAGCGACGGGCCATGATGCGACTCCGCCTCGAGGAAGGCGCGGACGGTCTGGCTGTCGCTGGCGCCCATGGCGATCTGCGCCACGTACACGTTGCCGTAGCTCATCGCCATAAGGCCCAGGTCCTTCTTCGGGCTGTTCTTGCCCCCGGCGGCGAACTTCGCCACCGCGCCAAGCGGCGTGGCTTTCGACGACTGCCCGCCGGTGTTCGAGTAGACCTCGGTGTCCAGCACCAGGACGCTCACGTCGCGCCCGCTCGCTAGGACGTGGTCCAGGCCGCCGAAGCCGATGTCGTACGCCCAGCCGTCGCCGCCGACGATCCAGACACTCTTGCGCACCAGGACGTCCGCCAGGCTCAGCAGGTCGCGCGCAGCGGGGTCTGACCGGTGCTCCAGCAGCGTCTTCAGCTCCGCTACCCGCTGCCGCTGCGACTCGATGCCGCGCTCGTCGGCCTGGTCCGCGCCGAGCAGCGCCTCGACGAGGTCGTCCCCCAGGTCGTCACGCAGCCGGTCGAGCAGCTCCCGCGCGTATGCCGCCTGGCGGTCCAGGGTGAGGCGCATGCCGAGTCCGAACTCGGCGTTGTCCTCGAAGAGCGAGTTGCTCCAGGCAGGTCCGCGTCCCGCCGCGTTCTTCGTCCAGGGCGTCGTCGGTAAGTTGCCTCCGTAGATGCTGGAGCAGCCAGTGGCGTTGGCGATGAGGGTCCGATCACCAAAAAGCTGACTTAGCAGCTTCAGGTACGGCGTCTCGCCACAGCCCGCGCAGGCGCCGGAGAATTCGAAGAGCGGCTCCAGGAGCTGCAGGTTCTTGACGTTGTTGAAGTGCAGGCCGTCGACGCGGTGGACCTCCGGCAGCTTCAGGAAGAACTCCCAGTTCTGGTGCTCCTGCTCGCGCAGGGGGAACTGTGGCCGCATGTTGATCGCCTTGCGGCCGGCCTGACTCTTGTCCCTGGCCGGGCAGGCCTCCACGCACAGGGTGCAGCCGGTGCAGTCCTCAACCGAGACCTGCAGGGTGTACCTCTGACCTGGCAGCTCCCGCCAGCGTGCTCCCGCTGATTTGAAGCAGGGCGGCGCGTCGTCCAGCAACTCCGGGGCGTAGGTCTTGGCGCGGATGACGGCGTGCGGGCAGACCAGCACGCACTTGCCGCACTGGATACAGAGATCTGTCTCCCAGACCGGTACCTCCAGCGCGATGTTCCGCTTCTCCCAGCGCGCCGTGCCGCTGGGATAGGTTCCGTCCACCGGCAGCGCGCTGACCGGCAGGTCGTCGCCCTCGCCGGCGATCATCCGTCCGGTGACCTCGCGCACGAACTCCGGCGCCCCCGCGGCCACCGCGGGCGGCAGCTCCGTCGTGCTGGTCACGTGGTCCGGGATCCGCACCCGGTGGAGGAAGGAGAGCGCCTGGTCCACTGCCGCGAAGTTCGCTCGGACCACCACCTCGCCGCGCTTGCCGTACGTCTTCCGGATCGCGCGCTTGATCGCCGCGATCGCCTCGTGGCGCGGGAGCACGCCGCTCAGGGCGAAGAAGCCGGTCTGCATCACCGTGTTGACGCGCTGGGTCATTCCAGCCGCCCGGGCCACCGCGTAGCCGTCAATGACATAGAGCTTCAGCTCACGCTCCAGGATCCTCTGCTGGCCTGGCCGGGGCAGGCGGTCCCACACCTCGTCCGCGCCGTACGGGCTGTTCAGCAGCACCGTCGCCCCGACGTCGGCAACGCCCAGCACGTCGTAGCGGCGCAGGAAGCCAAACTGGTGGACGGCCACGAAGCTGGCGCGGCGGATCAGGTAGGGACTGTTGATCGGCTTCGGGCCGAACCGCAGGTGGGAGATCGTCCGCGCGCCGGACTTCTTCGAGTCGTAGACGAAGTAGCCCTGGGCGAAATAGTCCGTCTCCTCGGCGATGATCTTGATCGAGTTCTTGTTCGCCCCAACCGTGCCGTCGGAGCCCAGTCCCCAGAACAGCGCCCGCACCACCTCCGGCCGCTCGACGTCAAAGCCGGGGTCGTAGGGCAGGCTGGTGAACGAGACGTCGTCGTTGATGCCGATGGTGAAGTGGTTGCGCGGACGATCCCGGGACAGCTCATCGAAGACGGCTTTCACCATTGCCGGCGTGAACTCCTTGGACGACAGGCCGTAGCGTCCGCCGACGAGGCGTGGCATGCTCGTGAAAGGGGCGCTGCCGTCGGCCAGCCCCTCGCTGACCGCCGTCACCACGTCCTGGTAGAGCGGCTCGCCCGCGGCGCCCGGCTCCTTGGCGCGGTCCAGTACGCCAAGCGCCTTCACGCTCGGTGGCAGGGCTGCCAGCAGGTGCTGGGTGGAGAACGGGCGGTAGAGCCGCGCTTTGAGCAGCCCCACCTTCTCGCCGCGAGCTCGCAGAGCCTCCACCGTCTCCTCGACCGTCTGGCAGCCGGAGCCCATCAGGACGAGCACGCGCTCCGCGTCCGACGCGCCGACGTAGTCGAAGAGGTGGTACCGGCGGCCGGTGAGCGCTGCGAAGCGGTCCATCACCTGCTGGACGATCCTCGGCGTGGCAGCGTAGTAGGGGGTAACGGTCTCGCGCGCCTGGAAATAGACGTCCGGGTTCTGGGCGGTGCCGCGGATGAACGGCGTGTCCGGCGAGAGACCGCGCCCACGGTGTGCACGCACCAGGTCGTCGTCGATCATCGCGCGGATGACGGCGTCCGGAACGAGCTGGATCTTCGAGATCTCGTGCGACGTTCGGAAGCCGTCGAAGACGTGGAAGAACGGCACGCGCGCCTGGAGGGTGCTGGCGTGCGAGATCGTGGCGAAGTCCATCACCTCCTGCACGGAGCTGGCAAACAGCATCGCCCAGCCGGAGCTCCGCGCCGCCATGACTTCGCTGAGATCGCCAAAGATGGAGAGTCCCTGGGCGGCCAGCGAGCGCGCGGCGATGTGGAAGACGGTGCTGGTGAGCTCGCCCGCGATCTTGTAGAGATTGGGGATCATTAGCAGCAGGCCCTGGCTGGCCGTGAAGGTGGTGGCGAGCGAGCCGGTCTGGAGCGCGCCGTGGATGGCCCCGGCGGCGCCGCCCTCTGCCTGCATCTGCTGGATGAGGGGCACGCTGCCCCAGAGGTTGGTCCTGCCTTCCGAGGCCCACTGGTCCGCCCACTCGCCCATCGCCGAGGAGGGCGTGATCGGGTAGATAGCGATGACCTCGCTGGCGTTGTACGCCACGTAAGCCGCGGCCTCATTGCCGTCGAGCGCCGCCGTTCTTCTGCCGTCCATGTCGTCTATCTGATCCTGGCTTTCTGGCGACCGCTGGCAGAGACCGCCGCGACCGCACCGGGGGTGAGGGTAGGGTCTGAGCGTTAGCAGAGCCGTTGCACCGAGTAAACGGGGCGTAAACGGGACAGCGCGATGACGGGGCTGTTGACCCGTGGCCAACTCCCCGAGGTGAGCGACGGCGGCAGCGTGGCAACGCCCCGTTGGCCGGGTCGGCTACGATCATTCTGGGCCGTTCGGCCACGCTCAGCCCGGTCAGGAGCTATGGCATTCGCTGTACCGTCGCTCGTCCTCTTCGACGTTGGCTCCACGCTGGTGGACCCGCACCCGTCCGCGCGCGATCTGATCCTGCGCGTGCTGCGCGAGCATGGGTTTCAGCCGACGTCCGCGGACCTCGAGCGCGTTGAGCCGGTGGCTTTCCAGGCGGTGCGCGACCGCCTGCCGTTCTATCGCTACGGCCAGGAGGAGTCGCAGGCGTTCTGGGACGCCTTCTACGAGGCGCTGCTCTCGGAGCTAGGGGTTGATTCCGCGCCCGTCCTCCGCGCGGCGCTCTACGCCGAGTTCCAGCGGATCGAGAACTGGCGGCTCTATCCCGATGCCGTCCCGGTGCTCCGGGAGCTTCGGGAACGGGGGTTTCGCCTGGGCGTCGTCTCGAACTGGGAGGAGTGGCTGGAGGAGCTGCTGCTCGCACTGGAGGTGCACGCCCTGTTCGACGTGATCGTCGCTTCGGGACCGTTCGGGCGGGCGAAGCCGCACCCGACCATTTTCCAGCAGGCGCTCGCCATCACGGGGACCGCGCCGGAGCGGGCTGTCCACATCGGCGACAGCCCGCGAGATGACGTGGCCGGAGCCCGCGCGG
>JADZDV010000135.1 GCA_020850915.1 Chloroflexota bacterium
CCCCGGAGCGCCAGCTTTGAGCCGAAGGGCCGTCTTTCGACGGCCCTTCGCGTTGTCTCTGACACGATGTGTCGCCCCCTCCGCCGCGGGTCCAGGCCCAGCAACGAGCGCGTATTGACCTCGCCCGGAAGGCCTGCCATGCTGGCGTCTGTCGCCGTACGGGACCTCCAGCCGGGCCGTCCCGCGTCAATCCGGGGACGGTTGGCGCCCCTCAGCGCAACGCGGAGGACTGGCGCCCACGCGCTCTGAGGCCCATTCGCTCGCGGGCGGTGATGTGGCGTAGCAGCCCGATCATCAGGCAAGCCGCGCAGCGGTGGCAGGGCCAATCAGAGCACCTCCTGGGAACTTTGCGCAGGTATCGAAGAAGGGGTGGCGTCTCGTGAACAACCTTACGCGTTCCTTGATCTGCGAGTTCATCGGTCCTTTCACACTGATGTTCGCCGGGGGAGGGGCCATCATCACCTCGGCGACCCTGCTGGGCAGCAACGCCGCGAACAGCAGCCTCGTCGCCGCCGCCAGTCTCATCTTCATCGGCCTCGCCCACGGTCTCGGCATCGGCGTGATGATCGCAGCCGCCGGGCACATCTCCGGTGGCGTCTACAACCCCGCGATTACGGTTGGTCTGGTGGCCACCCGGAAGCTACCAGTGATGAAGGGCGTCTACTACATCGTCGCGCAGCTTCTCGGCGGTGTGGTGGCCGCTCTGCTGCTCAAGGTGCTCTTCCCAGCCGACGCGGTGAACGCCACGAAGCTCGCGGTACCGGCGCTTGGCGCGGGCGTGAGCCCGCTCCAGGGTGTCGGCATCGAGTTCATCCTGACCTTCTTCCTCCAGTTCGTCATCTTCGGGACGGCGATCGACAAGCGTGGTCCGGCCACCATCGCCGGCCTGGCGATCGGTCTGACCATCGCGATGGACGTCTTCGCCGCCGGCCCGTTGACCGGCGCCGCGATGAACCCGGCCCGCTCGTTCGGCCCGGCCCTCATTCAGGGCGCCTGGGCTGACCAGTGGGTCTGGTGGGTCGGCCCAATTCTCGGAGCCTTGGCCGCGGCGCTGCTCCACAACAGCGTCCTGTTGGAACCCGTGGTGGAGCGGGAGCCGTCGATAGAGCTGCCGCAGGCCCCGTCTGGGCGTCAGGGCCCGCCGCCGCATCGCCGCCGACGCTGACACCGGCGCCGCACGCCACGCCGATCCTGGCTCCCAGCCTCGGGACGGCCGAGCACCACGCGGCCGTTCCCGGGCCCCGGCAACGGGTTCTGGCGATGATCCAGGGTCATTGAACCAACCTCGGGCATTCCCCCCGGGGCCGACAGGCGAACAGGACTGACAGACACAGGACTGACAGACAAGGAGTACCAGGTGGCGCAACGCATCCAAGGGATAGCCGACGAAGAGGCCGGGCCGGTCGCGACGTTGGTGTTCCAGGCCTCGGACATCTTCCTGGGCCGCACGGCCAACCTCACCCGCATCATCGCCCACAGCCCCGGCATCCTGAAGTGGTGGATGCCGTTCATCGCCGCCGTGCGGCAGCCGAACGCCGGCTGTGTCTCCGACGTGCGGCTACGCAACATGGCGGTGTTGAAGACCTCCACCCTGAACGCCTGTAACTATTGAACGCAGCACAACTACGTGCTTGGTCAAGCACTGGGGCTTACTGAGGAAGAGTTCGTCGCGTTGCAGGGCGACTACCAGTCCAGCCCGCTGTTCGACGAGCGAGAGAAGGCCGTCATCCGCTGGGCTGAGGCGATGACGTGGAACACCGCCAAGGACGACGACGAGTCCTGGGAGGAGATGCGGCGGCTGTTCAGCGACGCGGAGATCGTGGAGATCTCGGTCATTACCGGCATGTTCGCGATGGTGAACCGGCTCAATGACTCGTTCAAGACGCAGCTCGAGTCCGAGGAGTACAACCGTCGCCAGTATGGCGCGGTGGGCGTGACGGCCGCGGCGCTGGACGAGTATGCCTGCCGGATCTGCCAGGTGAAAGAGACGTAAGCAGGAGGCGCGGCGGCTGCTCCATCCGCTAAGCTGATGCAGGGAGACCTTGATGCTTCGAGTGACACTTGCCGTCGCCGCCCTGCTCCTCCTGGCGGGATGCTCCAGCCAGCCGCCGCCCGCCGCGACGGCCACCGTCGCTCCCACGAGCTCGCCTACCGTGCCGACGCCGACGCCGGCGCCCCCTCCACAGCCAGCGTTGCAACTGTCGCCCATCGCCAGCCCGAGCCCGACTCCCGATCTCACGCCGCTCGTGGTGGGCAAGACGGACGGGGAAGGCGTCTCCATCCGCAAGTCGCCGGGCACCGGCGACCGCATCCGGGCCTGGCCGGACGGCACCCAGATGACCCCGCTCGGCGACAGCCAGCAGGCCGACGGGCGCACCTGGCTCAAGGTACGCGATCCCGACAACAACGAGGGGTGGGTGGCTGCCGAGTTCCTGACGAAGCCGGCGACGCCGACAGCGACCCTTCAGGTGGCACCCGGCACCACGCCCCAGACGGTGGCGCCAGCGCCAACGGCGACACTACCAGCTCCAACGGCAACCTTCCCGCCCCTGCGACCGACGTTCACCCCGCCTGGTGTCCCAAAGCCGACCTCTTCGCCCGCCGCGGCCGGTGGCCAGCGCTAGCGCCAAGTCGGGCCTGCAGCTCGCAAGTCCTGAGGAAGTAGGGTCCACCCGTGGTGTTGCTCAGCGTTCTGGACCAGTCACCCATCCGCGGTGGTGGAACGGCCGCCGACGCCGTTCGCGAGACGCTCCAGCTCGCGGAAGCCGCCGATCGGCTCGGCTACCACCGCTACTGGCTGGCCGAGCACCACTCCAGCCAGGGCCTGGCCGGCTCGAGTCCGGAGGTGCTGCTCGGACAGGTCGCGGTCCGAACTCGCCGAATCCGCGTCGGTTCCGGCGGCGTCATGCTCTCCCACTACAGCCCCCTCAAAGTGGCCGAGAACTTCCGCGTCCTCGAAACGCTATTCCCGGGACGGATCGACCTCGGCATTGGACGCGCGCCGGGCAGCGACCAGCTCACCGCGCGAGCACTGGCGCACGGGCCCGGTGCCCTGGGCATCGAATACTTTCCCAGCCAGGTGCGGGACCTGATCCAGTTCGTGCACGACACGGTCGACGACAGCCACCCGTTCGCT
The DNA here is from genome assembly GCA_020850915.1 of Chloroflexota bacterium. The sequence goes on from JADZDV010000135.1 coordinate 3,137, forward strand.
GGCGTCCACGCCATGCCGACCGGGCCGACGGCGCCCGAGATCTGGCTGCTCGGCTCCAGCGGCGACAGCGCGGCCTACGCCGCGCACTTCGGCACGGCGTTCTCGTTCGCCCACTTCATCAACAGCCAGGGCGGCCCGGAAGTGATGCGCTTCTATCGCGAGCGCTTCCGGCCGTCGCCGCGATTGGCCACGCCGAGGGGGAGCGTGGGCGTCTTCGTGATCTGCGCCCAGACAGAGGAGGAGGCCCAGCGCCTCGCCCAGAGCCGAGCGCTCTTCATGGCACGCCTCTACACCGGCCAGACCGGGCCGTATCCGAGCGTCGAGGAGGCGGAGAACCATCTGTACACGCCTCGCGAGCTGCTCATCATCCGCGAGGCGCGCGACCGCACGCTGGCCGGCGCGCCAGCCCAGGTGAAGGCTCGTCTGCTCGACCTGGCCGAGCGCTACGGCGTGGAGGAGTTGGTGGTCGTGACCATCACACACTCCTTCGAAGCCCGTCTCCGCTCCTATGAGCTGCTGGCCCGAGAGTTCGGCCTCAGCAACGTGTCCGTCGTCCCGAACCCGGAACAGGCAGCTCGGTCGTCTCCCTAGCAAGCTCGATGGTCGCTAGGGCAG
>JADZDV010000136.1 GCA_020850915.1 Chloroflexota bacterium
AGGAAGCGCACCAGGTCCAGCGCGTGAACGCCAATGGCGTTCAGTGCGCCGGACCCGGCCTGCTCCCGGTTCAGCCGCCAGCCCCCGCTGGGCCGGTACACGCTGCTCGCCTGCGCCTGGATCAGCACGACCTGCCCGATCTCGCCGGCCTCGATCAGCCGCTTCGCCTCCTGGTGCGCCACATGGTGCCGGATGTGGAAGCCCGTGCCCAGCCTCACCCCAGCCCGACGGCAGGCCTCGACCATCTCTCGCGCCCGGGTAACCGTCAACGCCAGCGGCTTCTCGCACAGTACGTGCTTGCCCGCCGCCGCCGCGGCAGCGACCTGTTCCGAGTGAAGATCGTTCGGCGTCGCCACGTAGACCACCTGGACATCCGGCCGATCGAGCAGCTCGGCAAGACTGGTCGTCGCCAGCGCCGCGCCGTGCCTGGTCGCGAACGCCTCGGCTCGACCCTGGTCGCGACTGACGACCCCGACGAGCCGCCCATGCCGCGAGCGGGAGATGCCCGGCGCGACCGCCGAGTCCGCGATGCGTCCGAGGCCGATGACCCCCCACCCCAACTCGTTCACACTCGATGGACCCCCTCTACCAGCCCTACCTGGAAGCGCCGTCGCCAACCCGCCTCGCGGGTGCTGCTATCGTACCGACAGCCACCGCTTCGCGCCCGCCGCGCTGCCGGCGGATCGTATACTGTGGCATGTCCGAGCGCGTCCTGGTCACCAATCGCAAGGCGTACCACGACTACCATGTCCTCGAGACGGTGGAGGCTGGCATCGCCCTGACCGGCACCGAAGTGAAGTCCATCCGCGCAGGGCGGGTGAACCTGCGCGAGGGATACGCTCGCATCGAGCGCGGCGAGGCGTGGCTGCACAATGTCCACATCGCCCCGTACGACCAGGGCAATCGCTACAATCACGAGCCGATGCGGCCGCGAAAACTGCTCCTCCACCGCGGCGAGCTGAACCGCCTGGCGGCCAAGTCGCGCGAAGCCGGCTGTACACTCGTGCCCCTGAAGCTGTATGATAAGAGGAGTCGCCTCAAGATCGAGCTCGGTCTGGTGCGTGGAAAACGCGAGTATGACAAACGCGCGGCGCTCTCCGCGCGAGAAGCCAGGCGGGACATCGAGCGTGAGGTCAAGGACTACTTCCGATGACTCCCGCCCGGCTGGAGCTCGCGAGCAGTCCGGACAAGTACGGGGACGTCTGGTCTCGACAGGGGAGGAGTCCTAGGGAAGGCAGGCCGAGGCGCCGTCGCACCTCGTTAAAAGGCGGCACGCCAGTAACTGGCAACCAAGAACTAGCTCTCGCTGCTTAACACCAGCGAGCGTTCCCCCGGCCTCGTCTCGATGGGTCGGTAAGGAGCGTCACTCAAGTCGAGATGGACCACGGCAGACCGCCTGCTATGCAGTGGTCGAGATCAGCGGGCTGGCGTACGGTAACCCTGTCGGTGGGGGTGCCGGGCGCAAGACCAAATCATCGACTAAGCCTGTAGTTCGGCCCAGGATGATTCGCTCTGGACGAGGGGTTCGACTCCCCTCCGTCTCCACCAGCCGAGAGCCCCGCGGACAGTGTCCGCGGGGCTCTTCATTACCTGCCTCCCCGGCTCGTGGCTGTTGCTGATGCGACTGCCGTACGACCCCGTTGCGACCCGCGACAACGTGGCGGTGGTCCGGCGGCTGAGGAGCGAGGGTGGCGGCGCGGCGAAGAGTTGAGCTGCCGGCCCGTTCGAGGGCGAGCAGACCCCGTCCTTACCCGGGCGCCCGGCGGTCCGTCGGCGGTGCCGGCGTGCTCGACGGCTCTGAGGTCGTGGTCGGGATGGTGGTCGGCCGGCTGGGGCTCCCAGGGGAGCCCCACATCGAGGTAGCTGTCGCGCCTTGGTGACGTCCTGTCGTCGGTTATGCTGTCAGTGTACCGTCACTCCGGGCAACCTGCGGCCGGATGTGGCAGAGACCGCGCGTGCCTCTGGTCACCGCCTGGCCGACGCCACCCCTGAGCCAGCCCCAGGAGGGGCCGGCCAGAGGAGTTCCGGGTTCCGGGTCACATGGCTGACTCGGGACCTGGGACCCGGAGCTACCGACCGGCGGCGTCGAACAGCGAGTTGTCCACCCTGTCGGCCAGGTTGGACGGGGCGGCGCCACCAAGCTGGCGGACGTTCTCGACGGAGTTCTGCAATTTGGCCATGTCCACCTTGCCGTCCTTTGGATAGGCCTTCAGGTCGACGACGAAGCGCTCGTAGGCCTTCGTCGCCTTGGCCTCGTCGACCTGCATCTCCTTCGCCAGGATCCGGATCGCCTCGGCGCGGTTGGCCGGGTCGTACAGCCAGCGTACGCTCGCCAGGTAACCGCGCGCGAAGTTGACCGCGAGCGCCTGGTTGGCGGTGTACCAGCTCTTCTTCGCGGTGAGATCGACCACTTCGGAATCGCGCAGGGCCGGGTAGTTGCTAGCCGAGTCGAGCTCCTTCAGGCCGCGCTCGGTCAGGATCGAGAGCTGCGGCTCGAACTGGACGGTCGCCTGGATGGAGCCGCTCAGGATCGCCGCCGCGCGCTCCGAGGTGGAGCCGGCCTGGACGAAGCTGTAATCTTCGCCGGCCTTGAGGCCGTGGTTGGCCAGCATCAGGCGCAGGGCGAAGTTGTCCGCGCCAACCTGGACGTTCGTCACACCAATCGACTTGCCCTTCAACTCGGGGATCGAGCCGATCGAGGGCGCCACGACGAGGGTGTACGGGTTGACGGAGATGGCCGAGCCGATCAGCTTGACGTCCGGGTCGCGCTCCTGGACCGGGAAGATGCCGTCTGGGGCGGACATCGAGATCTGGACCGAGCCAGAGACCATGGCTGTGTTGGCCTGGGCGGCGCCCTGGAAGCGGACCACGTCCAGCTCCACGCCGTGGGGCTCCATCAGCTTCTTGTTAAGGGCGGCGGCCATCGCCCAGTACCAGGTGTGGAGGGTGGTGACCGCGACGCTGACTTTCTGGAGCGGCCCGCCTGGCTTCGACACGGCCGGCGCGGCGGCGGGGCTCGGCGCGGCCGGGCTGGGGACAGCCGCTGGGCTGGCGACAGGGCTACCGGCCGGCTTCGCGGCGGCCGGCGAGGCCGCGGGCGAGGTCGGGGCTGGAGCCGGGGCCGGCGCAACGGGCTTGGGCGGCTCCGTCGGCTTCGCGGGGGCGGGTGTCGGCGAGGCGGCGGGCTGCGCGCAAGCCGTCAGCAACGCGGCCCCGGAGCCCAGCACCAGGAGCCGCACGAAACGGCGGCGGCTCGTCGAAACGCTCACAATGACCTCCTCCAGGGTAGGGGCAGGTCTCAGACCCGCCCCTCAAGGCAAGAGTCCAAGGTCCCCGCTCGAACGCTTGGCTGAGGCTGACGGTAGCAGCGGAGGGCGAGGCTGTCAACGCGCTGAAGATCCCATCCCCGATACCTGCCTGGCCGATCGGCCGACGGAGCGCGTACGGTCGATCGCAGCAGCCGCCGACCGAAGCGGTCAACGGGTACGCCCGCTCGCATCCGAAAGCAGCCGGAGCCCAGGGCCGCCATCCCTACGCGGCGGACTCGCCGTCCCCGCGGGATTGCCTGCGTCACGCGCAGCGGCTGCGCTGAACGCACCACCGGAACGACCAGCACCACCTGCCGACAGCTCCACAGTTTGCGAGCGTCCGGTCCGCGCCACCGATAGAGTCCCAAAGAGGGTGCAGCAGGGCGACCGGTTGACGAGATCGGCCACCGTGTGGTCCTCATTGGGCATCAGCCCGCTGGAGCCGCTCAACAAGCAGGTCAAGCGGCGGACCGCCCTGGTCGGGATCTTCCCCGACCAGCGGGCCGTGATCCGGCTGGTGGGCGCGGTCCTGGCCAAGCAGCACGAGGCGTAGCAGGTCTGCCGCCGCTCCTTCAGCGCCGAATCGCTGGCCAACCTGAACAAGGAGGTGCGAACGGAACCGCCACCGGCCCTGTTGGCGGCGAGTTGAACGGGGCGACGACGACGACGAGGACAACCCGAAAGCCCGGGTTACACCCCTGGCGGGACTCATACTCGCGGTCGGATGCCGTATCTTGTGGTCGAGCGAGCATACGGAAGCGAATAGAATCCTCAGGAGCGGGCGAACTGGGCGGCCAGGTGGTCCAGTGAGAGCAGGATCGCGGTCGGCCGGCCGTGGGCGCAGACCTGGCAAAGGTCCGCTTCGCCGAGCTGCCGCAGCAGCTCCTGCATGTCCTCGAATCCCAGCGGATCGCCCGCCCGGATCGCCGCGTGGCAGGCGATCTCTGCCGCCAGCGCCGAGCGCCAGTCCGCTGCGCCGCTCTGGGAGAGCTGCTCGAAGACTGACCCAAGCACCTGGTGCGCGTCGCGGCCGGCCAGCGCCGCCGGAACTGCTCGCAGCAGCACCTGGCCGTCAAACGGCTCCGCCTCGAAGCCGAGCGCTGCCAGCCCTTCGACGACGCCGCTGGCCTCCCGCCCGCCGCCGGGCAGCGGCACCAGCACCGGCTCCAGCAACGCCTGCCGGGCGTCGCCTTCTAGCCGCCTGAGCATCCGCTCCAGGAGCACGCGCTCGTGGGCGGCGTGCTGGTCCACCAGGTACATCCCTCGCACGCCCTCGGCGACAATGTACGTCCCGTGGGCCTGCCCGATCACCCGCGGTCCCACACTGCCAAGATCGAGGTGGCTCGCCACCATCTCCTCGCCGTCGACGGCAGACGCGGCCCAGCCGGGGAACGCGGCGCGCACGGTTGTCCGGAGGCGGCCGTACAGCTCGCGCTCGCGCAGCAGCCGGATCTCCGCCTTCGTCGGATGGACGTTCACGTCGATCTCGTGCGGCGGCACGTCGAGCAGGATCAACGCCATCGGGAATCGACCCGTCGGCACAGCGGTCTGATAGACCTCCTCTACCGCCCGCGACAGCGCCCGGCACTGGACCACCCGTCGATTCACGACGAAGTAGATCGACGCTCGCGTGCCTTTGTGGAGGTCGGCCGGCCCGCCCAGCCCCGCGATGGTGGCCACGATCTCGCCACCTTCGGCAACCACCTGATGCGGGCCTATCTCGACGGCCGTCAGAGCGAAGCGCCGACCGAGCACCGCTAGCGCGGCGGTGCGCGTCTGGCCATCGCCCTCGGTCTGGAGCGTCACCTGCCCGTGGGCGCGCAGCCGGAACGCCACCTCAGGCCAGGCCAGCGCCAGGTGGCTCACCGTCTGCAGCACCTGCGCCGCCTCGGCTGATGCCGAGCGGACGAACTTCCGCCGCGCCGGGAGCTCGGAGAACAGTTCGTCCACGGTCACCGTCGTCCCGGGCTGCCGTGGCGCGGGCCGTCGCTCCATCAGCCTCGCCCCGGCATAACGGACGACCGTCCCGACCGGTTCGCCCTCGGCGCGGGTCGTCAGCGTGACGTCCGCCACCGCCGCGATGCTCGGCAGCGCTTCCCCTCGAAATCCAAGCGTGCGGAGCCGCTCCAGCTCGTCGGCGCCCCTGAGCTTGCTGGTCGCATGGCGCGCAAACGCCAACTCCACCTCCTCTCCAGGAATGCCGCGGCCGTCGTCCGCCACTTGGATCCGCTCCAGGCCGCCCGCGTCAATCGAGATCTCGACGTGCCGTGCCCCGGCGTCCAGCGCGTTCTCGACCAGCTCCTTCACCACCGAGGCTGGCCGTTCCACCACCTCGCCCGCGGCGATCTTGGCCGCCACCTCGGGCGACAGCCTCCCGATCGGCCGCCGAGCCGCTAGTTCAGCCGGCTGGCTCATCAGCCCGATCGATCGTCCGCCGCAGCTCCTCCAGCGCCGCGAGCGCCTGGAGCGGCGACATGTTGAGCGGGTCCAGCCGCCTGACCAGCTCGGCGACCAGCAGCGCCACCCGTGTCCTTCCGTCCGCGGGCGCCGCGGACGGCGCAGCGCCGTCCGCTCGCCTTTCAAGCCACTCGAGGATCTCCTCTGCGCGCGCGGTCACCTCCGGCGGCACTCCTGCCAGCCGCGCGACGTGGACGCCATAGGAGCGGTCCGCCCCTCCGGGGACGACCCGGTGCAGGAAGACCACCTCCCGTCCCTGCTCCAGCACGTCCATCCGCACCGCTCGCAGACGAGGGAGGTCCGTCTCCAGCTCCGCCAGCTCGTGGTAATGCGTCGCGAACAGCGTACGGCAGCCGAGCCGCGGCTCATCGTGGAGATGCTCCAGCACGGACCGCGCGATCGCCATCCCGTCGTACGTGCTCGTGCCACGGCCGACCTCGTCCAGGATCACCAGGCTGCGCCGCGTCGCCCCCAGCAGCACGCTCGCCGTCTCGGTCATCTCGACCATAAACGTGCTCCGCTGGCCGGCCAGGTCGTCCTGGGCTCCGATCCGGGTGAAGATCCTGTCCACCAGTCCCACTCGCGCCGAGCGTGCCGGCACGAAGGAGCCGGCCTGCGCCATCAGCGCGATCAGCGCTACCTGCCGCAGATAGGTGCTCTTGCCTGCCATGTTCGGGCCGGTGACGACCTCGATCATCGCACCGTCTTCTGTCAAGCGCGTGTCATTGGAAACGAACGTGCCGGGGTCCAGCGACGCCTCGACAACAGGGTGCCGGCCGCTGTGAACCTCCAGCTCGCGCGAATCGTCGACCAGCGGCTCGACCAGGTCGAGCGCGACCGCGCTCTCCGCGAACGCTCGCAGGACGTCCAGTCGCGCCACCGCGCGGGCTGACGCCAGCGCCGTCTCGGCCGTAGAGGCCAGCTCTTCGACGAGCGCCAGGTACAGCCGTCGTTCGAGACGCTCAGCCTCTTCGTCAGCTCGCGCCGCCTTCGTCTCGTACTCTTTCAGCTCGTCAGTGACGTACCGCTCAGCACCGGCCAGGGTCTGCTTCCGCGCGTAGCCCAGCTTCTCAAGATGCTCTCCGATCGTCGCACTGCCGGTTGCCTCCCGCTGGTAGTAGTCGGTTGGCTGGCGCGTCGCCGCCTGGCTGACTTCGAGGTAGTAGCCGAACACGCGATTGTGGCCCACTTTCAGGCTCGCCACCCCGGTCCGCTGTCGTTCGGCTCGCTCGAGCTCCACGATCCAGCGCCTGGTGTCGCCCGACAGCGTTCGTAGCTCATCCAGCTCCGCCGAGCAGCCCTCGCGTATCGTGCCTGGTCCCACCGTCGCCGGCGGCTCCGCGGCTAGCCGCTCCTCTACCAGCGCAACCAGTCCGTCGCATGCGTCAATCGGTTGGCTCAGCACCCCGTCGCCAAGTCCCGCCACCGCTGTGCTGACGTGGGGCAGTGCGCGGCAGGCGCTGGCCAGCCCTCGCAGCTCGCGGGGTGAGATCCTGCCCTGCGCCAGCCGGGTCGCCAGCCGCTCGAGGTCCGGCAGTCCCTGGAGCAGCTCGCCCAGCTCTGCTCGCCTCAAGGCGTTCGAGACCAGCGCGCGGACGGCCGTGTGACGCTCCCGGATCGCCCCAAGGTCCAGCAGCGGCTGGCACACCCACGCGCGGAGCAGGCGGGCGCCCATGGGGGTACGCGTTCGGTCGAGCACGGCCAGCAGCGAGCCTTCGCGCCCGCCTCGCAGGCCGGCGGTCAGCTCAAGATTGCGCCTCGCGTTGCCGTCCAGCAGTAGATAGCCGGCTGGATCGTAGCGATGGACCTGCTTGAGCGCCTTCAGCGCTGAGGGGAGCGTCTCGCCAACATACTCCAGCAGCGCACCGATCGCCCGCGCCGCCAGCGCAGACTGCTCGAGTCCCAGACTCTCCAGGTGGCGCACGCCAAACTGCCGCCGCAGCGCCTCACCGGCTCGCCGCGCCGAGAAAAAGGTCGCCTCCCGTGAGGTCATCCGACAACGGCCTGGCAGCGCCATCTTCCCGCCCTGGTCGTCCGCCGCGACCAGACACTCGGCCGGCGAGAGCCGGGCAAGCTCAGCGCGGAGCCGGCGCGCCGCGTCCGGTCCCTCGGTCTGGCAAGCGGCCAGCTCGCTGGTGCTCAGGTCAAGGTAGGCCAGGGCGATCGCGGCGCCGTCGTGCAGCAGTGCCGCGAGATAGTTGTTCTCCAGGGCCGGTAGGAGCTGGTCCTCGACCAGCGTTCCGGCTGTCACCACCCGGACGACGTCGCGCTCGACGGGCCCTCGCCCGTTCGGCTCCGTCAGCTGCTCCGCGATGGCCACCCGGTGGCCGCGAGCGATCAACCGGGCGACGTACGCGTCTACGGCAGCGGCCGGCACTCCGGCCATCGGTGAGCGATCGCCCTTGCCGAGATCTCGTGAGGTGAGGACGATCTCCAGCTCGCGTGCCGCGACCTCGGCGTCCTCGTCGAACATCTCGTAGAAGTCCCCGAGGCGAAAAAGGAGGAGGGCATCCGGATGGCGCCGCTTGACGTCGAGGTACTGCCGACGGAGCGGAGACATCGGTTGATGCTCCCGCCCGAACATGTTGAGCTGATCCGCCTGGTCAGCCGCCATAGGGGCGTCCGAGCTCCAACCCGAGTTCAGCGGCGCCAGGCACCGCGCTCCCCGTTCACCGCCAAGCGACAGCGCGCTAGCTTCTCGTCAGCGCCGGCTCCGGCTCTCTGTGGTCTGGCTCGCCGTTCATCGGCCGCCCGACGCCGATGTACTCGAACCCCTGCTTGCGCGCGACAGCCGGATCGTACAGGTTGCGACCGTCCACGAGCACCGGTCGCGGCATCAAGGCTGCCACCCGGCCGAGGTCGAGCTGCTTGAACTCGTTCCAGTCCGTCAGGACCACCAGCGCCTCCGCTCCCGCCGCCACATCGTAGGCGTTCGCGCAGTACTGGATGTCCGGCAACAGCCGCCGCGCCCGCTCCACAGCCCGCGGGTCGTACGCCCGCACCTGGGCCCCCTCCGCCTGCAAGAGGTGAATGATCTCAACCGAGGGCGCCTCGCGCATGTCGTCCGTATTCGGCTTGAACGAGAGTCCCAGCACGCCAATCTGGCGGTCGCGGAGCGAGCCCAGCAACCGACGCAGCTTCACCAGGATCGCCCGTCGCGCGTCGTGGTTGATCTCCATCACGGCGCGGAGGAGCTGCGGATGACAGCCATTGACCGCTGCCATGTGCGCCAGCGCCTTCACGTCCTTCGGAAAGCACGAGCCTCCGTAGCCGACGCCCGCCTCGAGGAACGCCTGGCCAATCCGCTTGTCCAGCCCCATCCCGCGCGAGACCATCTTCACGTCAGCGCCCAGCTCCTCGCAGATGGAGCTGATCTCGTTGATGAACGAGATCTTCGTGGCCAGGAACGCGTTCGAGGCGTACTTGATCATCTCGGCTGTGCGCAGGTCCGTCACCAGCACCTCGCCCCCCAGGGGCGCGTACAACTCAGCTACCCGATCGGCCGCCGCCCGGTCGGTCGAGCCCAGCACCACGCGGTCAGGGTGCATGAAGTCCGCGACCGCTGAGCCCTCGCGCAGGAACTCGGGGTTCGAGACCACCGCGAACGACAGGTCCTTGCTGCCGTCCCGCTGAAGAATGCTCGCCACCCAGTCGCCGGTCCCGATCGGCATCGTGCTCTTGTTCACGATGATGACATCGCCCCGCGCAACGCTGGCCAGCGACTGGATAGCGCCGCGGACCTGGCTCATGTTCGCCTGGCCCTCCTGCCCCGAGGGCGTGTCCACCGCGATGAAGACGAACTCGGCGTCGCG
>JADZDV010000137.1 GCA_020850915.1 Chloroflexota bacterium
CAGCATACAGCGGCGCCGGCTACTGTCACCGTGTAGATCAAGGGATCAACGGGATAGCGGTAGCGCGGTGAGGCCCACGAGAACATCGTGCTTGTCCCAAGCACAAGGGGAATGGCGAGACTCAGTACGAGCGCCGGCCGCCACTCGTGGCGACCAAGCGTGGCGAGCATACCGACCATGAGGAGCGGAACGATCAGCGTGTTGAACCGGTACGGCTGGAACAGCTCGATGACGCTATTGACCATCGGGTATGCCGCTCGCTGCTCCTCGGTCGTTGGCTTGACCAGTTGGCGGATTCGGCTGACTTCATACCAGTTGTCCTGCATCTCCTCGCCAGCCCGATCGCGACGTTTCGTCCAGCCGATGTCCAGCCCCTCGTGCCGACCGAGCAGCAGGATCGCGCTCATCTCAGCAGTGCTGGTGATGAAATATCCGGGCTGGGCGCGGATCTGCTCGGAGGCGAGATCGCGAAGGATCGCGTCGGCGCCGGGACGTGTCAGATCGAAGCTCCGAACAAGCTCGGCGGCTGTGTCGCTGGGATTCTCCCGCCGCGCGGAGAGCTTGATCGCCGCGCGACGAGCGCCATTTCGATCGTCATCCGGGTAAGGGTTCAGCGCCTGGTCGGGAAGCGCAAAACCATCAGCCCCGTCGCCCATGAGCAGCATGGCGAGCCAGTCGCCGGTCAGCGGCAGCTCCGGTGTCTGGTCGTAAGCAGAACGTAGCCAGCGCTCTCCATGCACCGTTCGAGAGACCATCGGCTCGCCGATGGTCGCGCCAAGAGAGAACACCCCGTCCTCCGCGTACACGCGTGACATCCAGGGCAGCACGACTATTCCGAGCCCGATCAACGTGCTGCAGAGAGCCAGGGTGCTTCGGCGAAAGCCGGCGCCTGCCACGAGCAAGACGATCGGCACGACGAGAGCGACGAGCTGAACGGCCGGACGGGTGAGGACGGCCAATCCAAGGACGAGGCCACCTGAGACAAGCCAGTACCAGCGTGCCAGCACACCGCGCAGCAGCAGCGCGGTCGCGAGCACCAGGAGGGCCGTGGTAAGCGTCTCGGGCATGACGGAGTGCTCGTACATCAGGAGCGGCCCGGAAACCGCGGCCAGCAGACCACCAATCACCGCGATGCGTCGCCCGAAAGCCATCGCTCCCGCCCAGTAGCTCACCAGCGCAGTGCCGATGCCGAGGGCGTGCTGGACGAGCGCAACGGCCTGGAGACTGTCGCCGACGAATTTCAGGCTCAGCGCGATGAGGATGGGATAGCCAGGCGTTCTGCGGAACTGGAGGTCGAAACCGCGATCGTGGGCGAGATCCCAGCCGGGCAGAAAGAAGCTGACACTGTCCTTCGTGATGAAGACTGGCGCCTGATGGAGCACGAGCGCCCGGACGAGCACGCCGACCGCGAGAACCGCCCCGCAAGCAAGGAGATCAGGGTGCTCTGATACCCGGCGGAAGACTCGGAGACGCGGCATCGGTACGTGAAACCAGGACGAGTGATGAGGGGGCGACGAGACGGCGACTCGCGGAAACGGTAACAGAGCCCTGGACAGTGCAGCAATACGGGCTCTATCATTCGGCCCGAAATGGGGTAGCCCATGTTCAAGAGTAAGCTGGTCGTCCCAGCTTCATGGCTGACAGCACTGCTGATTGGGTGTCTCCCGGTGAGCGGCCGGTCCAGCGAGCAGGCTGCGACGTCCGCGGCACCAGCGACGCGGCAGGGGCGGCCGCCGGTTGTGGCGCCGACCACGTTTGTGGATGGCGTCCTGCTGCCGGTTGGCCTGACATTCGCGCCTGATGGCCGCCTGTTCTTCGTCGAAGTCAACAAGGGCGCGATTCGTGTTGTGGAGAATGGCGCGCTTCGACCGCGGCCGTTCGCGACGCTGGAGGTCGCCAAGGGAACCGAGCACGGCGCACTGGGACTTGCCCTGGACCCGGATTTCACCCGCAACCATTACGTCTACCTCTACTACACCGTCCCCAAGAAGAGTGGAAAGCCTGACGCCAACCGCGTTGTCCGCTTCACCGACGTCAACAGTGAGGGACAGGATGTGCGGACCGTTTTCGACAACATCCCCGTTGACGTGAAGGGGGCGCACAATGGCGGGCGGATGGCGTTCGGTCCTGACGGGAAACTTTACGTCTCGACCGGCGCACCCGGCGACGAGGGCAATGACGCGCAGCAGCTCAATGTGCTGGAGGGCAAGATCCTTCGGCTGAACCCCGACGGCTCGGTGCCATCGGACAATCCATTCCCCGGCTCGCCGGTCTTCGCGCTGGGATTTCGGAATCCGTTTGGCATGGCGTTCCACCCGACCACCGGAGAGCTGTACGTGGTTGACAATGGTCCGCGTGGCTACGATGAGCTGGACCTGGTGCAAGCTGGTGGCAACTACGGCGCCCCGTTGGTCGCGGGTGACGCGCATGATCCGCGCTTTGTCGATCCACTCTGGAATTCCGGAGAGGAGCGCCTGGGCGTTGCCGGCCTGACCTTCTATACCGGGAACAAGCTGCCGGAGTACCAGGGAGACGCCTTCCTCTGCTTCTGGAATCCGGGACTCCTCCACCGCGTGCGGCTGTCTGGTCCAGACTTCCGACAGGTCGCGGAGGCCGAGGACCTGTCGGTGGATTGCCGTGTCGATGTGGCTACGGGGCCAGATGGCGCGCTCTACGTGGCCAGCATTGCCAGCATCCAGCGCTTGAGCCGCTGACCGCGCGCCCGCGACGCGTCAACAGCTCGATTGCTTCCTTCCTAGCTGCGCCGGTCGGCCGGAGGGTGGCCGTCAGCGTCTTGCGAGCGTCCTAGCGAACTCCAAGGGGCCGCTGCCGCCGCGCCGGTCTGACCCGGGGCTCCTGGAACCAGCCTCAGAGCAGCCTGTCATCACGAGCTTGCGAGGGATCACCCGGTCACCACCGGTCTGCCCGGAGCCAACTGTTCCCCGACCTCACGCGCCTGCTCGGCCGGCCTGGCTCCGTCCACCAGTCTCCTCCCGCGCGATCCCTCGCAGGCTCGGG